>NZ_RSCK01000042.1:0-56597 GCF_003991895.1 Chroococcidiopsis cubana SAG 39.79 | reverse complement strand
GCTACCCAGTTACAAAACTGTTCCCACAAGGAAGCGCTTTCGCGTCTTTGTAATGTGGTTGTCATGGTTCTATGTATTGCTAATTAAACAACAGGAATGTTGCTTGCTTTGGTATGAATCAGGCTCCGTACTTGGTTGCCTGTAAATATATCTTTACACAACTTCAGCAAAAATTTCACATATTGTTAATTCTATTAAGTAATATTAAAACAAGATATATATAAAAAAAAGTTATATTTAAAGAGGAAAATTTCTGTCTGTAAGTAATATTCGTAATAAATTTATAGCGATCGCAGCAACTGACGTGAGGGCAGTCGCTGCTTTGTCAAGCAGAATTGGTAGGCAAATAGTTGGTTCAAAGTAGTATAAATTTGAAAAATCCTCAGTGGGGAAATATTTGAATGTAATAAGGTATATTTCTAAAGGGGGATGAAAAAAATTTAGATTTCAGCAGCCCTAGCAAGTGACTTAAACAGTCGTAATTTGCGCGATCGCGCCTCCTAAAATAGAGGTAAAGACTCACTCCAATCGAGGTTTAGATGCCTACTTCCAATTCCAACCTCAAAGAAACCGCAGGCGTAAAAGTATTATTTTTTTCAATTCCCAACAATTTCCTATTGCAGCTCGGTACTGGCTCTCTACTACTTGGGCTAGTTGGAGGTAAAGCTGTAGCTCAGGCAGTCACAGCTATTGGGCAAGCCAGTGAAGAAGTATTTCGTGGCGATCGCTTGCCAGTTTTGCCATTTCCAGAAGCAGAGACGACATCAGACTCTAGTGACGCATAATTTGCATCGTGCCTAATTCGTCAGGATTTCGATTAAAGATAAAGATTGTCGCTTCGACAACGAATTAGGACAGCATTCAACTCTACAATTATTAATTGTTCCTGGCTCTACTCGAACAGACCCTATGACTTCGCTCCTCCACTCCCATGATGAAGCTTTGACTATCAGCACCTCTCCCTTTGATTTGTTTTTGAGGCAACGCCTGCAAACAGTAGAGGAGTTGTGGGAGTCTGTTCTGAAACAAGAATGCGGTCAAGAATTAGTAAATCTCTTGGCGCAATTACGCGATTTATGCTCGTCAGAAGGACAAGCGATCGACGAGCAAATAGCGGAAGTCGTACAATTAATCTCTCAGTTAGAATTGAACGAAGCAATTCGCGCTGCGCGTGCCTTTGCACTCTATTTTCAGTTAATTAACATTGTCGAGCAGCACTACGAGCAACGCCAACAGCTGAGTATCAGTCGCGCTTTGCATCAAAAAGCAGCTAAGCAGCTACATCAAACGCCACAACCCACCTCCACAATTAACGGACATCAAACAGCAGATGTAAATCGAGATCCTGGCGTAGAGCTGTTAGAAAAAAACTGGCACGCTACCCAGCAACAGCAAAAACAAGGGACTTTCCACACCTTGTTTCCCCATCTACGGCAGATGAACGTACCGCCGCAACACATCCAACGGTTGATCGACCAGTTAGATGTCAGATTAGTCTTCACGGCGCACCCCACTGAGATCGTGCGCTCTACAATTCGGGACAAGCAAAGACGCTTAGCCAAGCTACTGCAACAGCTCGATCGGATTGAGGAAAGTACGGGCAGTATTGAAGGTGCTAATCCTTGGGAAGCAGAAGCCCTGCGGGAACAGCTCACAGAAGAAATTCGCCTCTGGTGGCGCACTGACGAGTTACACCAATTTAAGCCAGCAGTGTTAGATGAGGTAGAGTACGCCCTGCACTACTTCAAAGAAGTTCTGTTCGAGCAAATTCCCTTGCTGAATCACAGATTTAAACACGCTCTGGCAGCTGCCTTTCCCCGCTTGCGTCCGCCTAGTAATAACTTTTGCAAATTTGGTTCCTGGGTAGGATCGGATCGGGATGGCAACCCCTCAGTGACACCCCAGGTTACGTGGCAAACGGCTTGCTATCAGCGCCAGTTGGTGTTGGAAAAATACATTCATTCAGTCAAGCGACTGACGAACTTATTGAGCATATCGCTGCACTGGAGCGATGTCCTGCCAGATTTATTAGAATCTCTGGAGCAGGATCGGTTGCAGATGAACGAAGTGTATGAAGCACTTGCCCTGCGGTATCGTCAAGAACCGTATCGACTCAAGCTTGCCTACATTTTGAAGCGACTAGAGAATACATTCGAGCGTAACGCGCGCCTGTACAACAAGAATCTGCGCAAGCAAGAAATTCAAGAAGAGAACGTGACTACGGCAGTCTATAAATCCGGGCTTGACTTTCTCGCAGAATTACGACTCATTCAACGCAACTTGTCAGAAACAGGCTTAAACTGCCGAGAACTGGACAGTCTGATCTGCCAGGTGGAAATTTATGACTTTAACCTAGCTCACCTCGATATTCGCCAAGAATCTTCTCGCCACGCCCATGCTTTTAATGAAGTGTTGGAATATCTACAAATTCTGCCTCAGTCATATAACGAATTGTCAGAAGCAGAAAGAGTCAAGTGGTTGTCGGGAGAATTGCAGACTCGTCGTCCGTTGATTCCCGCCGAACTACCTTTTAGTGAAAAAACCAACGAAGCGATCGAAACTTTACGTGTCGTGCGTTTGTTACAGCAAGAGTTTGGCGTGCAGGTTTGCCAGACTTACATTATCAGCATGAGCCGCGATCTGAGCGATTTGCTAGAGGTGCTGTTACTAGCTAAAGAAGCTGGACTCTACGATCCAGCAACAGGAATCGGCACGATCCAAGTTGTACCTCTATTTGAGACGGTAGAAGACTTGCAACGCGCCCCCAGCATCATGCAACAGCTATTCGAGCTGAAGTTTTATCGCGCTTTGTTAGCGGGAGGGTATAAGAGAGCTGAGGGAGCTGAGGGAGCTGGCAAAGACAAGGCAGACAAGGGAGACAAGGGGGACAAGACAGGCAATTCAAGTCACCAGTCGCAACTAATTCCGAATTCCGAATTCCGTTCACGCAGTGTAGCGTCAGCGTCTATTCCGAATTCCGAATTCTCTCCCCTCACTCCTCACTTACAAGAGGTGATGTTGGGTTACTCAGATAGCAACAAGGATTCTGGGTTTCTCAGCAGCAATTGGGAAATTCACAAAGCGCAAAAAGCACTCCAACAAGTTGCCGAACAGCATGGAGTCGATTTGAGAATTTTTCACGGACGCGGTGGCTCAGTAGGACGCGGTGGTGGTCCTGCATACGAGGCAATTTTGGCTCAACCCGGACATAGTATTAATGGCAGAATTAAGATTACCGAACAAGGTGAAGTTTTAGCCTCTAAATACTCGCTGCCAGAGTTGGCGCTTTACAATTTGGAAACGATTTCGACTGCCGTGATTCAGGCTAGCTTGCTACGCACGGGATTTGATAATATTCAACCGTGGAATGAAATATTAGAAGAGCTAGCGGCGCGATCGCGGCAACATTATCGCGCCCTGATCTACGAACAACCAGATTTCATTGACTTTTTCCACCAAGTAACTCCGATTGACGAGATCAGCCAACTTCAAATTAGTTCTCGTCCCGCCCGACGACAAGGCGGAAAAAAAGATTTAAGTGGTTTGCGGGCAATTCCTTGGGTGTTTAGTTGGACGCAAAGCCGTTTTCTCTTACCTGCTTGGTATGGTGTTGGCGCAGCTTTGCAGGAATTCTTAAACGAGGAACCCGAGCAACATCTCAAATTGCTACGTTATTTCTACATGAAGTGGCCCTTCTTCAAAATGGCAATTTCTAAAGTAGAGATGACGCTGGCAAAAGTAGACATGCAAATCGCTCATCACTACGTCAAGGAGTTATCGAAACCCCAAGACTTAGAACGATTTGAGCGGCTATTCGAGCAAATTTTGCAAGAGTTTCACCTCACAACTGACTTAGTACTGAGTATTACAGGTCATAAACGCCTGCTCGATGGCGATCCAGTCCTACAGCAGTCCGTACAGTTGCGAAGCGCCACGATTGTACCGTTAGGATTTTTGCAGGTTTCGTTGCTGAAGCGACTGCGGCAATATAGCAACCCGAGTACGACAGGCATCATCGATTCTCGTCATAGTAAAGGCGAATTATTGCGCGGTGCATTGTTAACTATCAATGGGATTGCTGCCGGGATGAGGAATACTGGTTGATTGGTAGTTGGTAGTTGGGAGTTGGCGATCGCATTTACAAATGACCAATGACAAATGACCAATGACAAATAAAAAAAGAATGTTGGTTTGCACCTTTGTAGCGTTGGCAGCGGGATGTTTTGGTGCGATCGCAGGTGGGCAAATTAGTGCATGGGTACACCAGCAAAACTGTCAACAATTCCAGTGGGGAGGCAAGGAAATTTGTCAAGCTTGGGCGATCCCAGGAGCGCTCTGGCAAGGTAGTACCACTGGATTTTGGGTTGGCGAAGTGGTAGGTGCGTTACTGGCTGGTTTGGCAACACAACGAAGGGCTACTGACAACTGACAACTGATAACTGTACGGGTGGGTATGAAGTGAAGATTATGGCTAAAGCCCGTGAATCTGCTTGCTAAACCCGCCCCGACGACAACTGATAACTGTTCACTGGTCGCTGGTTGCAGTAGGTGTTTGCAAGCTCTCCCAACTCTTCCACGTATTGGTATTCGTGTCAAAACAGCGCCAGCTCAACTGTTCTGCTTCTTGGTAGCAAATCAAGACGCGGTGGCTATATGGGTAGCTGCTACTGATGTAAGATACTACTTGTTGTAGAGGGGTTGTTTTGCGACTGAGCCGCCTAGCTACAGCCTGGTTGGGGCATTCAATTAGCATGGCTGAGTGTCCGTCAAGGTAAGTCAGAGAAAAGACAGACATGCGCAAAATTGCCCGCAACCAACTTTCAGTATGGTCAAAATACTCGTCTACAATCCTGTTAGTAAATGCTCTTTGCAACGAACGGTCGTTGGAGTTGGGTTTGAGAGAGTCTGACATAGTGGCGCTTGTGAGTGGCTGGCTTGAGGTTAGATCGAAAATGTTGAGAGTGACAAGTAGGCGATTCCCTTCGGGATAGCTTCGCTTCACGCACAACCGAGCAGATTTTTTCCATTTGTAACAGAAAAATTCCTGTCGATGCTTTTTGTTTTGATTTTGCCAATCTCTCTTGGTAGAATGCATCCGTAGATCTTCTCATATAGCCATGTCTGCGGAAACGTCACTAGATAACACTTTGGGAGCAGATGCCGTCGATCGCGCGATCGCGGATGGGATCGATTTGGACGGCTCCCCAATTCCTCCTGTCAAGTTGGAGCTTTACCATCAAGTCATGGCGCTAGAAGCTGGAAGACAGCGCAGTGGCGTGTCAAATACGATGCGATCGCGGATCGTGCGCATCGGTGCGAAGCACATCCCCCAAGCGGAACTCAACCAAATGTTACTCGACGCTGGTTTTGTTCCACTTAAAGATAAGGAAGTCGCTTTTTATTACGGGAATAAATAGGGGACAAGGGGGACAAGGGGGACAAGGGGGACAAGGGGGACAAGGGGGATAAGGGAGAAATATAACTGGTCGCGATCGCTGGTCACTGGTCACTGGTCACTGATAACTGCTCCCTGCTCCCTCAATTACCACTCATAGCCGCGCTCGACCCAATAGTACCAATCTTCGATCGCTTCTAACGTGTCGTCATCAACTTCCATTGGTACGACATCATATAAAGGTACGGCAAAAGTATCTTCCGTACCCTCTTCTTGATAAACAATTTCTACATACATATCGTCTTGGCATTCTTCTTCCGATGCCATTCCGATAACTTCGACTTCTTCACCTTCGATTTCTACTTCATCTTCCGAATCAATCGGACGCTCTTCTGAAATCCAAATGGCGTTGAAAGGAAATTTAACTTTGTTATCGAGATAGTAATACCAACCTAGTCGCCGTTCTTCTTCGTCATAAGCATCAACGACAACTTCCATCTCGATTCTTTCTTCTCTGCTTGCGTCGATTTCCAACTCGGACATAGGAAACCTCACCACAATAGGCTGAGCGTGAACATTACCAAGCACAAACATTCTAGATGCTAGCAATACTAGCTAGACAATGAGGTTAAAAATTTTAAAGCACTGAATTCTGAAATTACCTTATGAATGTGTATTCAATACCTTTAAATGAAAAAATGAAAAAAACCAAAATTTCTTCCATGTAAAATCCTCTCAATTTTCTCAATTGAGTGATGAGGCTACCCTTCAGCCTACACCCTGCTTAAAAATTACCAACCCCAACTACCAGGAACGCCTTTAAATGGTCCCACAATATCGTTCGTAATCCAGCCGCCATAAAAGTTACCTGGTTGAGGCTGTACTTTTTCCCCATCGACATAGCAAGCATCCATGACATGGGCATAAAAAGCTACATAATCCTTAATCGTGGCAAAACTTGGCGTTGGGTCGGGATAAAACCAAGCTACATTCTCAGCCTGTTTGTCGCCGACAACAATAGTGTAATATCCCGCTCGACCTTTCCATTCGCAAAAACTCGAATTGGGTGTTCTGACGAGGTACTCCATTTTAATATCGCTAGGAGGGATATAGTAAACCGGAGGATGGCTGGTTTCGAGTACGCGCTTGGCATGGCGAGTATTGGCAATTTCTACACCATTGAAAATAATTTGAATCTGCTTGTTAACATCCTCCAATCGAGGAGGTCTGGGGTAATCCCAGACTGATTCTTGACCAGCAGCGGGTTGAATGCGTTGAGGATGCGCCATATGCTAATTTTTGTAGTTATCAATGTTTGAAGGTAGATATTGTTGCAAAGAGCCGATCCCCCTAGCCCCCTTAACAAGGGGGAACCGCCCATAGCCCCCCTTAATAAGGGGGGTTGGGGGGATCTTCTGCGGCATAGTCATAAAGAATTGGTATAACCTAAATCTTTGTGGGTGAAAGATTTAGCATTCGTCCCCGTGTAGGTAGCAGCGATGTGTCCGTCGCCTGTTAGCTGGTATTTGTATGTAACTAATCCTTCTAAACCAACAGGACCACGGGGTGGTAATTTGTGGGTGCTGATGCCAACTTCTGCACCAAAGCCGTAGCGAAAACCATCAGCAAAGCGAGTCGAACAGTTATGATAAACTCCTGCTGCATCGACTTGGGCTAAAAATGTTTTGGCAGTTATCGGATCTTCAGTGACGATCGCCTCTGTATGTCGCGATCCGTAGGTATTAATGTGGGCGATCGCTTCTTCTAGAGAATCTACCACCATTATTGACAAAATCAAATCGCTGTATTCCGTCGTCCAATCTGCCTCGGTTGCTGCGGCTACATCGATAATTTTGCGAGTGCGATCGTCACCGCGCAATTCTACTTGACGTTCTTGTAACGCACGGGCAACTAATGGTAGAAATTCAGGGGCAATATATTGGTGTACTAATAGAGTTTCTATGGCATTGCAAGCAGCGGGATAATGGGTTTTGGCATCAACAGTAATTTCTACTGCCTTGGCAATATCAGCTGCTTTATCTATGTAAGCGTGACAGATACCATCTGCATGACCTAAAACAGGAATGCGGGTGTTTTCTTGTACGAAGCGCACGAAAGAGTTAGAACCCCTGGGAATAATCAGATCGACATATTCATCTAATCGCAACAGTGCCATTGTCTCTTCTCGCGTTGTCAGCAATTGGACTACGGCTGGATTAATTTCTGTTTGAGAAAGTCCGTGGTGGATCGCTTTGACGATCGCCTCGCAAGATCGCACGGCTTCCTTACCACCTTTGAGGATGACACCATTTCCCGATTTGATTGCCAATAAGGAGATTTGAATTGCTGCATCGGGTCTAGCTTCAAAGATGACACCTAATACTCCCAGAGGGCAAGTAATTCGCTGAAGAACTAACCCTGTATCTAATTCACGGTGAATCTGCACCGCACCGACGGGATCGGGTAATTTACCCACATCTCGCACCCCCGCGATCGCATCTTTGAGTTTAGTTGCATCCAATTTGAGGCGACTGTATAGTGGTTTGGCAATTTTTTCCGCTTCAGCTGCTTTGCAATCAGCCGCATTTGCTGCCAAAATTTCCTCAGCCTGGGCTTCTAATGATTGAGCGATCGCTTCAATTGCTCGATTTTTCGCTTCGGTAGATAAGACTGCAAGTTGACGCGCGGCATCGCGAGTAGAAAGAGCGATCGCACTGAGGGAATGGGATTCGATCTGGGTGGCAGTCATGAATCGATCTCAAAGATATCCAGCCAAAGTGTAACAAAATCTGGGTGCTGTTTGATGTTGAAATAAATTGGTAATGGGTAATTGGTAATGGGTAATTGGTAATGGTAGAGAGAATTTCAGTGATTCAAGGTGATATTACTCAGTTGCAGGTGGATGCGATCGTCAATGCTGCTAATAATTCACTGTTGGGTGGTGGTGGCGTAGATGGGGCAATTCATCGCGCGGCTGGTTCCCAGTTGTTAGCAGAATGTCGTCAGTTAAAGGGGTGTGCCACAGGTGCAGCTAAAATTACTCAAGGGTATAACTTACCCGCCAAGTGGGTGATTCATACAGTCGGTCCGGTTTGGGAAGGTGGCGATCGCGGTGAGGATGAACTTTTAGCGAGTTGTTATCGTAGTAGCTTGACTTTAGCAGTGCAACATGGAATTAAAACCATTGCCTTTCCTGCTATTAGTACGGGCGTGTATCGCTTTCCTGTCGATCGCGCCGCACAAATTGCTGTGAGCGAAGTTCAGGCTTTTTTGTCTACCAATGATTCGATCTCGCAAGTCATTCTTGTCTGTTTTAGTCAATCGACATGCGATCGCTTTCTTAAAGCATTGCAACAAGTGGGTGAAACATCGCTAAATTAGATCGGCGTATCTGTTTTTGTCGGGAGTCGGTAATCATTGTAGAGACGTTACATGTAACGTCTCTACAATGTGGTTTGTCCCCTTGTTCTCCTTATACCTTCTAATTTGGAGTGAAATAATGTCAAAACTGCCCAGCAACAAGATCGATCCCGCACCCATGACGGCGGATGTTAGCGTTGTGGATCTGATCGATAATTACTTCACAGCATATAATTCGGCACGATTGCGGGAAATTTGCCAACTATTGAGTCGAGAGGTGTTTCGCGAGGGTGTCACTGTAGGTTTAAGCTTATCAGGAGCTATGACCCCTGCTGGATATGGAGTTTCTGCCTTAGCGCCGCTAATTCGACATGGTTTTATCGACTGGGCGATCAGTACTGGTGCGAATCTCTATCACGACATGCACTATGGTTTAGGTTTTGAACTGTATAAGGGTAATCCGTTTGTAGACGATGTGAAGTTGCGTCAGGAAGGCACGATTCGCATCTACGATATTATGTTCGGTTATGACGTGCTGCTGGAAACAGATGCTTTTATTCGTAAGATCCTCCAAGCAGAACCTTTCCAAAAACGCATGGGAACGGCAGAATTCCACTACTTGCTGGGTAAATACATCCGTGAAGTTGAAAAGCAAGTTGGGGTAAAACATTCTTGTTTACTGGCGACGGCTTATGAATGCGGCGTACCGATCTACACTTCTTCGCCTGGAGATAGTTCGATTGGGATGAATGTTGCAGCTTTGGCTTTGGAAGGATCGAAGTTAATCCTCGATCCGTCGCTAGATGTAAATGAGACAGCCGCGATCGCCTATTCTGCTAGAGAATTTGAAGGGAAAAGCGCGGCGTTGATCCTTGGTGGTGGTAGTCCCAAAAACTTCTTATTGCAAACCCAACCCCAACTTCACGAAGTACTAGGGTTGGAAGAACGGGGACACGACTACTTTATCCAGTTTACCGATGCGCGTCCCGATACTGGCGGTTTATCTGGAGCTACCCCCAGCGAAGCTGTCAGTTGGGGAAAAATCGATCCTGAAGAACTTCCCAGTACAGTTGTCTGTTATACCGACAGCACGATCGCCCTTCCCCTCGTTACCGCATACGTTCTCAACCAGTGTCCCCAGCGTCCCCTGAAACGCCTATACGATCGCCGCGAACAGATCCTAGAACAACTCCGCACCGATTACTTAGCTGCTAAAACTCAGCCCACAGATAAGATTCCGGCTGCGGTGGCTGATGCTGCTACAGAACAACCGATCGCGACTTATCCCTGTGGAAGAGTGATTCCACAACATTCTTCATGAAATTCAAATGTAGGGTGGGCAATGCCCACCTTGACTGAAAAGCTAGGAGATTTTTTTTATTTAAACTTACCTATCTTTCGATAGATGAAGTTTGAAAAAATAATATTAACTGATTAACAATTTAAACCTGAATCGCAAATTTTTAGCTCCTGACTTGTTACGAAATTGTCACTTTTATTGGTTAAGATACAAGACGGCATGGCTGAAAAATCTCATAGCTTTCTTTATGCAATGTTTATCATCAAATTTCACCTGGATTACTGCCAGTTTTAGATAAACGTGAGAACTTTCTCATTCAAGCTTCATGCAAAACTCACAAAAATCCTTGAATATTTAGGTGTTGTTACTCTATCATTAAGATAAGTAAATCTTGATGAAATTCGCCTCTCAAAATCATCAAAAGAGTGGCTGAACTGTTCATCATGGCTGGCATTGTTCCTGTCTTGGCTAAGATCGAGGCGATCGCTAGTAACTAGCAAGCAAGCATCCTGTTAACTGTTCTAAAGGCGAACGGTAGCTTTGTGCTGCTTGTAAAAATATTTTGAGGTTTGGTCAATTTGATATTAGTGATGAAACAAGTCTGAAACAAAATAGAAAACAAAAGATCAAATCTTTTTCGACCGTCCAACTCTACTTTATCCGATTTTTTGTTAACTGTGCTACGAAAAATGGAGCAGAACGAGAAAAAAGATCGACTGCACACAAAATGCACAAATGAATTCATTTACTAATTTTCGCCAGTCGAATCAGCGGAACTGAAAAAGATGTTGGTGATGTCCGATCGCTGCTAGAAAGCGCTCGATGCAATTCATAAATAGAGTCATAAATGGAGGAAAGCATGAGAATTCGAGAAGGGATCAAAAACAAACGCGCTTTCATTCGCGGCTCTGCAACCAATGATTTTCTTGCCTCAATCGTCGTCTTTCTCGTCGCCTTACCTTTATGTATGGGGATCGCGATCGCCTCTGGAGTACCACCAGCAAAGGGCTTAATTACGGGCATTATCGGCGGGATAGTGGTCAATATTTTTTCCGGTTCACCCTTACAGGTAAGCGGACCCGCTGCCGGACTAGCAGTGGTCGTTGCGGAACTGATTCAAGAATACGGAATCGAAATGTTAGGTCCAGTGCTGCTATTAGCAGGTTTCATGCAATGGCTGGCGGGAGCGTTCAAACTCGGGCAGATCTTTCGTGCCATGTCCCCAGCCGTAATTTATGGAATGCTGGCAGGAATTGGCGTGTTAATTTTTGCCTCTCAATTCCATGTTGCCATTGATGAAAAACCTCACACCCACGGGTTAGATAATTTGCTTGCTATTCCCGCTTCAATTCAAAAAGCAATCTTACCCCCTGCTAGCAGCAACCATCATATTGCCGCACTCATTGCGATCGCCACCATTATCACAATTATTCTGTGGGACAAGTTTAAACCCAAATCTTTACGATTATTACCCGGAGCATTAATTGGTGTAGTTTTAACCACGGCGATCGCCACTTCGCTACGACTGCCAATCCAGTATGTCAACGTCCCTGGCAATTTATTAGAAGCAGTACAATTACCGCAACCTGCTGGATTATTTCGCTTGCTGCACGCACCACTGATTTTGGAAGCACTAGCGATCGCCTTTATCGCCAGTGCCGAAAGTTTACTCTCTGCTGTTGCCGTAGACCGCCTGCACTCAGGTGAGAGAACAGATTTTGATAAAGAACTTTCAGCGCAGGGAATTGGCAACATGATTTGCGGCGCACTGGGGGCGTTACCAATGACAGGGGTAATTGCTCGTAGTTCGGTAAACGTCGAAGCGGGCGGAAAAACAAAATTATCTGCTATTCTGCACGGTGTTTGGATACTAATCTTAGTCGTTGCTGCCCCTGGTTTGCTGCGGATGATTCCCACCTCCAGCTTAGCGGCGATTCTGTTGGTAACAGGTATTAAACTGATCGAGGTCGAACACATTCGCAAGTTGAAATTTTACGGGAAAGCTCCCCTCGCCATTTTCTTCGCTACCTTTATCGGCATTGTTGTCACAGATTTGCTCTCAGGCGTATTGATTGGCATCGTCTTAACAGCAATGACACTGCTGTACAAAATGTCTCGCTTAAATATCCATATGCAACGAGACGACGATCGCCCTCGAATCGATATCTACTTAGAGGGAGCAGCAACATTTATTCGGTTGCCCAAACTAGCAGCAGCTTTAGAACAATTGCCACCTCAAAAAGAACTGCACGTTCACTTAGACAAGCTGGCTTACATCGACCACTCCAGCATGGACTTGATCTCGATGTGGGCAAAGCAACAAGAACAGATGGGAAGTCAGGTAGTTATGCAGTGGGATGGTTTAGAAGACCGCTTCCGCAGACCGTTTTTACCTGGACGGGCGATCGCTGCTTGAGGGAGTAGTGCGGGTTTTACTTGCGAATGCACGACTTGTGACTTGTGACTTGATTGTGTCCCTCTGCTCTCTTCCCCGATTCCCGATTTCCGACTCCCGATTTACAACGACAAGTAGAAGCTTATGAATTTGATTTTTCTGATTCCATTAGCAACTTGTTTTTTTACTGGTTATCTTTGCCAAAAATGCCCAGGTGAAATAGCATATCTTACCGCTGTCATTGCAGTTGTTAGTTTGATTTTGAGTTTGATTTTAGCTCCTTGGCAGCTTCAGCTATTGATAATACTGCTTGTTTCTAGTGCTATTAGAAAGTTGTTGCAGCAGAATGAGTATAGATTGCGGTTGCTGGAGCAACAAAAACAAGGCGATCGCCATTCGTAGTAACTTGGGCGCTGCTCAGCCGAGGAGATCGGAGTTTTAGAGGCGCTGTCTTGACCGCAAATATATACTGGACTCATCCGTTAGGTAGAGCTTTGAGAAAAATAACTCGCACCATTGGCTAGAGGAAAGAATCTGCTTGGCTTTTTACTATAGTTGGGTGGTTGAGAAAAATTGTGAATAGTTTGACAAATAGAGAGTAGAGAGCGCACGAGCAGTAATATCTACTTCAAGTAGCGATCGCTCAATTGCATTATATAGACGGAAGCCAGGAGTAACACATGACAGCCTCAAACGAACAGCGCAAAATTCGCTATGCAGTAGTCGGCTTGGGGTGGATTTCCCAAGTCGCAGTACTACCAGCCTTTGCCAATGCTGAAAATGCTGAATTAGTGGCTCTGGTTTCAGACAATCCAACCAAGCGAGAGGATTTGGGCAAAAAATATAAGGTGCAAAAGACTTATTCTTATGCAGAGTACGATCGCTGCCTTGAGAGTGGTGAGGTTGATGCTGTATACATTGGCTTACCCAATCACCTGCATCGAGAGTACACCGTGCGAGCCGCACAAGCTGGGGTACACGTACTCTGCGAAAAACCAATGGCAGTTACGGAGCAAGACTGCGAGGCAATGATTGCAGCTTGCCAAGATCGTAACGTCAAACTGATGATTGCCTATCGCTTGCATTTCGAGCCTGCAAATATGCAAGCAGTAGAAATTGTGAAATCAGGACAAATTGGCGAACCACGGTTTTTTAGCTCGGTGTTTGCCCAGCAGGTAGAAGAGGCAAACGTCCGCGTCAAAAAAGCTTTGGGTGGTGGCGTTCTAGACGACATGGGCATCTACTGCATTAATGCCGCTCGTTACATATTTCAAGACGAGCCAGTGGAAGTCTTCGCTGTGGCGGCTAGCAAGCCAGAATCGCGTTTTCAGGAAGTAGCAGAAATGTACAGTGTCACTTTGCGGTTTCCCGAAGATCGGATAGCAACGTTTACTTGTAGCTTCGGTGCTGCTCCGGTAGGGAGCTATCAAATCGTTGGTACGAAAGGAGATTTGCGGCTAGATCCTGGTTATGATTTTCAAGGAGCGCTAACGCATTACCTGACAATCGATGGTAAAACTCAGGAACGGACTTTTCCACCTACCGATCAGTTTGCCGCAGAATTAATTTATTTTGCTGACTGCATACTACAAAACAAAGATCCTGAGCCATCAGGGATTGAGGGTTTAAACGATATTCGCATTATCCGCGCCCTCGATCGCGCTATTGAAACTGGTAGCCCTGTCAAGTTAGGCAAGCTAGAAAAGCAACAACATCCTTCAGCCGCTCAAATTATCGAGCGTCCGCCGATTCATCAGCCAGAACTAATTCACGCTGCCGATCCTTCAGGAAACTCTTAACGATTAGTCATCATGTCACGAATACTGAATCTGATGCAAGAGACCTCCTGCATGAATACGAAATAAGGCTATTTTCCTAAAGTTAGAAATCTCTAAAGCTCCCTACAAATCAGGCAATTGAGTTTGTTAAGAAATATTTACGCAGGAGGTCTAAGCAAAGGTGATTTTTTGTCCTCTGCTACTATATTTTTAAAATTAAATGCAATATTTTATACTGACAAGTCAAACTACTTTAAAGACTGAAACCCGTTGTTGTGCAAAGCTTTGAAAACGAAAGTAGCTAAGTAAAATCGCTTGCTCTTAGCGATCGGACAACACTCGTGTAATGAGATCGTAAGACTGATGCACGAAAAGATAAGGCTATTTGCCGATCCCGAGCGATTTCAACTCATGAAATAGAGTGGAATAGAGCGACGATCGCTTATGGCAAAGGCTATATTTACGCAAGTATCACTCAATTCTTGACGCTAACATAGTTGTTTTACAGCGCAAACAACACGTATATGGACAAGAAAAAACGATTATGCGCAAAAAAGTTAATTTTAATTATTAATAAAGAATTGAGATTTTTAAGTAGTAAAATTTGCTACATAACTTTTCTTTAACTACGCACACACTTTTTTTAAAAGCTTCTTTTTCGTGAGAATTCTATTACAAATCATTAGAAAAGCTTGGCAAATATCTAAGCATGATTCTGGAAAGTAGCAAACTCTGCCTGTAGTGATTAAGTAGAGTAGCCTTTATATCATATTTTGTCATGCAGTTAGCTAATCGCGTTGCAATTCCACTGCGGACTCTGACTTTACCTGAACAAACCCCCGAGCAACAAAGCATAATAGTATTTCACTCTACAGGCTCTTCAAATTCACAATTATCACGCCCTCACTCTCATACATTTTTTGAACTTTTTTTTGTTGAAGAGGGTGAAGGTTGGTATTCAATAGGCGATCGCCCTATTTGGGCTAAACCTGGAGATCTATTTTTACTCGCTCCTGGTGAGGTTCACGATCCGAGTGGACTCGATGATGCAACTAAGTGGGTTGTTGGTTTTAGTGCCGAAGCTCTTAACCCTACCCGTGCTGAAGCCGATATGCTCTTAATGTTACCCGATCGCCTGCTAAACTCATTTGTTCAAACTGAAAATGCCCGAACCAAACACTATTACGTTCCAACTGAGATTCGATCGCGTTGGTTAATTCTGTTGGAACAGCTCAAAAGCGAACTCTGCGATCGGGGATTTGGTTCTACTGAAGCAACCCGCGCTCTGTTAATTCTATTACTGATAGAAACTGCTAGACTCGCTGCATCTGAACTACCTGAATCAAAAAAATCTTCGCTGCAAGCTCGCCCCATAGTAAAACAAGTTTTGTGCTTCATTGATGCTAATTATCGCAACTCCATCGGACTGCAAGAAGTGGCTAAAGAGGTTAACCTTTCTCCTGCTTATCTCACTGATATGATTCGTCGAGAGACTGGTAAAACTGTACTAAGTTGGATTGTCGAACGTCGGATGACAGAAGCTCGTCGCTTGCTTTTAGAAACCGATCTGGCTGTCATTCAAATTGCTGAAGCAGTTGGCTATTGTGATGCGGGTTATTTCAGTCGCCTATTTCGACGACTGAACGGCACAACCCCCCAGGCATGGCGAGTTATGTATCGCGGCTAGCATAAAAGTTAACAATCAAAAGTTAACAGTCAAAAGTAGGGTGGGCAACGCTCACCCTACTGATTATTTGCACTCAAAGATTTGAATGTAAATTAATCTTTCACTTACATAATTTTAGCTAATTGAAGTCACAAGTAGAGTGGGCAATGCCCACCCTACTGATTATTTGCACTCAAAGATTTGAATGTAAATTAATCTTTCACTTGCATAATTTTAGCGAGATTGAGTGAAGAGAAGCCACAAGTATAAAATATCGAATCGATCTGCTAATCTTTTTCATAAAAAATGTCCAATTGTACAAAAAAAATGTCCATTGATGTTCGAGTTTATCTTGCATAAACTAGTAAACATAGAACAAATAGAGCAAGGGCGATCGACCAATGTAATGTAGTCAAACGAGCGGAACTTTAAAACATAGTTCTACTTAACAATTTCTTCAGTTAATGCTCTGATTTGAAAAAAATTGATGATTTTGCGAATAGTAGTTTGTGATTTCTGCATTATATCGATCGCAAAGTTGAAATATCGATACATTTTTGAAGGTTGAGATGATGCAATCAGCCCTAATTCGAGGACAAAAACAATGAGACAGTTTACAATTAGTACGACCCTAATGGGTAACGTGACTGAAATCAGAGAGCAAGAAGCTGCCTTTCATATTAAATGCAGAAGTGGTGACGAACTCGTCGTCAATGTAGGTAGAGAAACCCAATTTCAGTTTGTACAAAATTTAGATGGAATTAACCGCGATCGCTATCCAACTCCAGAAGGCTTTGCTTGGAGTCCGTCACAGTTAGTCAAAAAATATATTCAACGCGATCGCTTAGTTGCCGTTCAAGGAGTTTATCTTGAAGACGATCCCAATCGCCGCCTCGATGCGCGAATTATTAATATCTTACATGCTCCTGACGGCAAATTCCTATTCGAGCAAACGCATTGGTGGTTGGTTCAAATTGCTCGTTTAGCTGATACTTGGTTAGGTTTCTTATTTCCAAATAAGATGACTTATGAAATTGATGATTTCAAACTGTATCAGACTAACTTAAACATTATCGGTTTGCGTACCGATGATAACCTGCAAGAAAGTTCGACGCTATCGCGATTGATCTACGGTCTCTCTTCTGCTTACTTACTCACTGGATGCGAAAGCTATTTATCAGCGGCGCGTGCGGGAGTTCAGTATCAAAGAGAAACTTTTCGCGGCTTAACTAGCGATGGCAAACATTGTTTTTGGGCATCTGGTAAGCGCAAGACAGATTACAGCTATCAACTGTACATGACATCGCAAAATAGTGACGATCTCAACACAATTCCGCTCTACGAACAAATATATGCCTTAGCTGGATTAGCCCAATACTATCGAATTACTCTCGACTGGGAAGTACTAGATGATATTCAACGAACAATTCGTACCTTTAACGATTACTATCTAGATTTTGAATCGAAGTATGGCGAGAATGCTTTTGGAGATTACTTCTCACACCTCGATTATGCAACCCTAAGTTGGGATAATGAGGCGTTAGGTGACAATCAAGCGAGGAAAAATTGGAATTCCATTGGAGACCATATTCCAGCTTATTTGGTCAATCTGATCTTAGCTCTTGAGCCATTGCCAAGAACTTGTGGCAACTTTGAAGAACTTCAGAAGTTTTTAAATATCTGCAAAAAGATTCTCCACACGACCAGCACGATTATCATCGAGCAGTTTCCCGATCCAGATTCGAGCATACCATTTGTGAACGAGAGGTTTTTCCGCAACTGGCAACCAGATCAATCTTGGCGCTGGCAGCAAAATCGTGCCGTGATCGGACACAACTTAAAGATTGCTTGGAACCTGACTCGCGTTGCTAATTACTACTACTTTACAGCTGATAAATCCGTAGCTGAAAACCCAGAAGCGGCAGAGCCAACAAAACAGTTTGCCGATAAGTTGATGAAGCTTGCAGATAAATTAGGTTCGACAATGGCTGAGATTGGTGTCGATCTATTCCGAGGCGGAATTTTTGATACTGTAGAGCGCCATCCCAGCAACGGATTTCCATTAGAATTCCCTTGGAGCAACACAAAAGACTTTTGGCAACAAGAACAGGCTCTCCTAGCCTACTTAATTCTGCATGGTTGCAGTAATGAAGATGAGACGCAAAAGCAAAAGTATTTAGAACTCGCGCAAGAGACAGCCGCTTTCTGGAATTTATTCTTCCTCGATCAAGACAGCAAAGGGATCTTTTTCCGAGTCACCGAAAGCGGAATGCCCATAATTCAAGGTGGTTATGGGAATAAAGGCGGACACGCGATCTCCGGCTACCATGCCTTCGAGCTAAATTATTTAGCTCATATATACGTGAGTTCTTACGTCACGAAACAACCTTTCTGCCTTTACTTCAAACCGAATAAAAATTGTCGGCAGCGCTCGATCAATGTCTTACCTGATTTTGTCAGACCTCATAGCTTGCAGGTTAGCCGCATCAGCATTGATGGTAGCGATCGCGATGATATCGATCCCGATAACTTCCGAATTAATCTGAGCGAAAAAGAATTTCAACTCGGTTCGGAAGCAGAAATCGTCGTACAACTGAAGCCTTTAAGCGCGTAGGAGCAAACACATGACCGCGAGAATGCTTGAAGGCAAGAAAATCGCCGTACTGGTTGAAACTGAATACATTCCCTACGAGATTGAAGCATATCAAACACGCTTTGCCGAACTAGGTGCAACCGTAGATTTGATGTCTCGGCTATGGGAACAGCCCAGCGTTCGCTTTGCCGCTGATGTCGATAGCGTAGAAGTAGCAGATCGGATCAATAGACAGGAAGCGCCCCTTGCAACATTAGAAGTCAACATAGACTTTCAAAACGTAGATCTCAATGAATATGCAGCTGTCATCATGGCTGCAAATTACACCAGCGTCCGCCTGCGCTACTTTCAACCCCCACAAGGACAACAAATCAGTCCAGAACAGACTCGCACCGCTCCAGCAGTCCAATTCTTTGCTAAAGCAATGGCGAATCCCAAAATCATCAAAGGGCTGCTGTGCCACGGGTTATGGTTGCTTACACCAATGCCAGAGCTACTGAAAGGACGACGAGTGATTTGTCACGAAGTTGTCTTAGCAGACATCACGAATGCAGGTGCAATTTACGTACCACCCCCTGCTAATTCCGAGCCAAACGACCCCAAAAATATTGCGATCGACGGCGACATGGTAACGGGACGAGCAGGACATGATGTTCACGCATTTATCGATGCGATCGCGACTCAAATCAAGCAGAATTCGGAATACCCCTGCGGGGAAGCAAGCTACGGAATTCGGAATTCGGAATTAACTACGCACTAATGTGCGGGCGGTTTTACCTAACAAATAACTTGTGTGGTACAGAAATCTAGGAACAAACTCGCCCCTACAACCAATTACCAACTACCAATTACCAATTACCAATTACCAATTACCAAAAGAGGTTCCAATGACTAGAAAGATTTTGATTATTCTATCGGAATGGGGTTACTGGGGCGAAGAATTGATCGGTCCCCTAGAAACCTTCGATGCTGCTGGGTATCAAGTGGACTTTGCAACGCCAACAGGCAAAAGACCTGTAGCCCTCACCCCTAGCATGGATGCTACATTCGTCGATCCGCCTTTAGGTCGCCCTGTCGTTTCTCAAGAAATGGCAGAGAAAGTCCGCGCTATAGACGACCCCAATAACCCCCGCTTAAATAATCCAATCAGCTTGAGAGATTGGCTACCTGAAAAACCTTATTGGAGTTCTCCTAAATTTCTGCGGGAAATGGAAGCCTACTACCGCAGACTTGAGGAAATCCGCGCCAAAGATTTAAGTCAATACGATTCGATGTTAATCGTTGGTGGTAGCGGTCCTCTGGTGGATTTGGTCAACAACCAAAGAGTCCACGATTTGATCCTCAACTTCTATCAAATGGATAAACCCATTGCTGCCGAATGTTATGGCGTTCCCTGCCTTGCCTTTGCCCGCGACATCAACGATCGCAAAAGCATTATCTGGGGCAAGCACGTTACAGGTCATTGTTTGGAATATGACTACAAAGACGGTACGGGATTTATGGGAGCGAACGTCAATCCTAACTTAGGTGATATTAACTTCGGTCCTCCGTTCTATCCACTAGAGTACATTCTGCGCGATGCTACGGGACCAGAAGGGCAATTCCACGGTAACGTCGGGCATGAAGTTTCAGTCATTGTCGATTACCCCTTCGTCACAGGTCGTTCCACCCCAGACTCCTATGCAACTGGTCAGCGGTTGGTAGAGGTTTTGGAAAAGGGATTGAGACGGTACGGCTGGTAGTGGAAGAGGACAAGGGAGACAAGGGAGACAAGGGAGACAAGGGAGAAATTACAGGTTACTGGTCACTGCTCCCTGCTCCCTCTCTAAAAGGAAAAAATCATGGAAAAAAGAAACGGTAGATTTGCAATTATCGAGCAATTACTTGCTGATGGTATCCGCTACATGTTCGGCAACCCCGGTACATCTGAAGAGGGGTTTCTCGATGCACTCAGCGATTATTATCCAGAATTTGAATACATTCTTGCCTTACAAGAAACGATCGCGGTAGCAGCTGCTGATGGCTACGCTCGCTCTACTAAAAAGCCTACTGTCGTGCAACTGCATAGTGGCGTTGGTCTGGGTAATGGGATCGGAATGTTGTATCAAGCAATGCGCGGTCATGCGCCGCTAGTGGTACTGGCGGGTGAATCTGGCATCCAATACGATGCGATGGATGCGCAGATGGCAGCAGACTTAGTAAGTATGGCAAAGCCTGTCACTAAATGGGCAACTAGGGTCGTTCATCCGAGTTCGCTGCTGCGGGTATTGCGTCGAGCGATCAAAATTGCCGCTACGCCACCGATGGGTCCGGTTTTTGTCTCTCTGCCAATGGATGTGTTGGATGCGCCAAATGAGGAAGAAGTCGTTCCCACCTCGATCCCCATTACGCGAGTTGCTCCCGAACCGGAGGCGATCGCGAAAGCAGCGTCAATGCTGGCTACAGCATCCAAACCACTGATGATCGTTGGTGATGGTATAGCTTATTCCGACGCTCAAGCAGAATTAACCCGCGTCGCCGAATTAACTGGCGCTCAAGTCTGGGGTTCGGATTCATCGGAACCAAATATGAGTGCAACCCATCCGTTGTTTGGTGGCTTGCTAGGTCATATGTTTGGCGAAGTCAGCAGTCGCATTACATCTCAAGCTGATGTCGTGCTGATCTGCGGTACATATGTTTTCCCCGAAGTCTTTCCTGCATTATCCGGTGCGTTTGCACCTAATACAAAAATCATTCATATCGATCTGAATGCTTACGAAATTGCTAAAAATTTCCCTGTAGATCTCGGTATAGTCAGCGATCCGAAAATGACCCTTGCTAAATTGGGTGCTGAATTAGAAAAAATAATGACTGCCGAGCAAAAGCGGCTAGTCGGTCAAAGAATTGCTCAAATTGCTGAAACGAAAAAGCAGCACATGACGGAACAGTTTGAAGCTGACAAAGCTGTGCATGACATAGTACCTCTGCATTTATCACAGTTTGCTGAGGAACTCGCCAGACATTTACCACCAAACGCGATCGTCTTCGATGAGGCTATTACTCATTCTGAAGAGCTGTGTCGCTACATTCCACCAACGACGCTGGGGCATTATTTTCAGACGCGGGGTGGTTCTCTCGGTGTGGGTATTCCTGGTGCAATTGGGATTAAGCTCGCCCATCCCGATAAAACGGCGATTGGTTTTTCGGGTGATGGTGGCGCAATGTACACGATCCAAGCATTGTGGACGGCTGCTCACCACAATATCGACGCTAAATTTGTCATCTGCAACAATCGCAGCTATCGCATTCTAAAGTTGAATATTTTGCAGTATTGGCAAGAACAGCAGCTTCCGCAAGCCGAATTTCCTGCATCTTTCGATTTATGTCATCCCGATCTGCGGTTTGACGAGCTAGCACGGGCGATGGGAGTACAAGCCGTGCGCGTGGAAACACCAGAGCAGATCAAACCCGCGATCGCTCAAGCTCTGTTCCACAACGGTCCTTTCCTGATCGATCTTGTCATTAGTAATGAAGTCCCAGGAGCGATCGGCTAGGGAGAAGAGAGCTGGGGGAGCAATTCAAAATTCAAAATTCAAAATTCAAAATTCAAAATTAATTCTGAATTCTCCCCATCACACCCCACACCCTACACCCCACACCCTTTCTTCACCATGATTCACCAATTAATATTTGCCCATCCCAGACCAGGGATGAGTGAGAAAGATTTTCAAGACTATTGGATTAACATTCATGCGGTAAATTATGCCAGCAAAATTCCTCAAATTAGAAGGTATTTAATCGATCTCAGAATTCCTTTTGGAGCCGAGCCAGTAGATCCGCTTTTTAGTGGTGTTGCTGAAATTTGGTTAGAAAATGAAGCAGAACAAATTGCTTCGCTTCAGTCTAAAGAGTTTATCGAAGGAGCGCGACGAGATGAACCAAACTGGGCAGCATTTTGGCGGACGGTTGGGCTAGATACTACAGCTCACGTTTTAATGGAAGGCGAACCGTTACAAAGAGATTCTAAGCGCATCAAGCTTTTGATCATGGTGAAGCGAAAAGCTGGAATGCCATTAGCAGAATTTCGTCAAACTATGTTGCGCGGTCATGCTGCTAAAGTTATGAAAATTCCAGGTTTGCAACGCTATCTTCAATGCCACGTTCGCGATAGTTTTTATGCGATCGGTGAGTCTATTCTCGACTGTGTATCGCAACTTTGGTTTGATGATTTATCTTCTCTTGAGAAAGCTTTGAATTCGCCAGAATATGAAAATCTAATTCTACCGGAATTTGGGCATCTTTTTGAAACTAATTACGTTCATAGTATGGTGACAAGTGAAAACTGGATTATTGGTCCAGATTTTCGTTAGAGGAGATTATGTTTATGTCGAAAGCAAGCGTAATTGATTTTTTTAGAGCTTGTCATAGCGATACGAAATTGCTAGAAAAATTCGAGCAGAAAAACTTACCCGAAGTTATTTTTCACGCTAAAAGTTTGGGTTACAGCTTTAATGGTGAGGAATTAGCTGAGGTTATTGGAGGCATGGAAACTCAAATTATTACAGAGAGAATGGGTGAAGCGATCGGCGCTAATAGTAGTTTATGGCGGAAAATGTGGGGCAAGTCTCGCCTGCACTATGTAGTTGAAGAATTATTTCAGGCTTTTTCTGAGGCAGAACTAAAACAGTTTCTTAACTAAGTTTTTAAACTCGTCAAAATCCTATGGCAAGAATAGAAGTTGTTAATTTTTTACAAAAACTCGTCCACCAGTCCGAATTGCAAACCAAATTAAAAACTCTTCCTAAACTAGAAGTTTTGGCATATGCAGCGCAAGCAGGTTATAAGTTCACCGAGCAAGAATTCGACGACACTGTTTGGGAACTTGAGATTTATTTAGCGAATAAATTAGGGGAAAATTTCGATTTGACATTTAGTTTGTGGGAAACAATGTGGGGCAAATACTATCTGGAATATCTCGCTGCCAATGTCATTGATAGTTTATCCCAAAAAGAGATTGATGAGTTTCTAAACCGGTAAAAAAGGTGGACTAGTCAATGAATTTTGAACGTACATTTGATTACATTATTGTAGGTGCTGGCGCGGCTGGTTGTGTCATTGCCTACCGACTGATGAAAAATCTGGGTTGTAGCGTTCTGTTACTAGAAGCAGGCAGTCCAGATAGCAACCCCGCTATCCACAACACAGATATGCAGTCGATGACTTCTCTGTGGGGTTCTAATGCAGATTGGGGTTACTCAACCGAACCAGAACCAGGTTTAGGCGATCGCCAAATCTCCATCGCCCAAGGCAAAGTTTTGGGCGGCGGAACTTCAATCAATGCCATGATGTACATTCGAGGCAATCGTCGCGATTACGATCGCTGGAAATATTTAGGTAACGAAGGTTGGAGTTACCAAGAAATCTTACCCTATTTCAAAAAATCGGAAGATTATGAAGGTGGAGCCTCGGAATATCGAGGTGTAGGCGGACCTTTACACGTCATTAACTATCGCAATCCCGCACCTGTATCCCAGGCTTTCGTGTCAGCAGCGATGGAATTGGGTTATAGGGGTAATGACTGGGACTGCAACGGCGCACAACAGGAAAATGGCGCATTTTTCTATCAATCGACTCGCACGCAAGATGATCGGCGTTGCAGTACGGCTGTTGCTTTTCTCAGACCAATTCTCGGACATCCCAATTTTGCAGTAGAAGTTAACGCGCAAGTCACCCGACTTTTATTTGCTAAACAGCGAGTTATTGGCTTGGAATATCTGCAAGACGGCAAAATTCACCAAGTTAAAGCCGAAGCGGAAGTAATTCTTAGTTGTGGTGCATTTGAATCTCCGAAATTATTAATGCTTTCCGGTATTGGAGCCGCCGAACATTTGCAAGCTCATAGTATTCCCCTTGTAGTTGACTTACCTGGAGTTGGCAAAAATCTGCAAGATCATTTGCTATTTGGAGTTGGCTATAGCTGCAAGCAAGAACAACCCGTACCTAATCTGCTTTCCGAAGCAGGTTTATTTACTTATACCAGCAGCGACATCGATCGCAGTACAAACTCACCCGATTTGCAATTCTTTTTTGGACCCGTACAATTTTTAGAACCTCAGTATCGAGTTGATGGTCCTGGCTTTACTTTTGCACCAATTTTAGTTCAGCCACAAAGTCGAGGAACTGTTTCTTTAAGATCTAACAATCCTCAAGATTTAGCTGTTTTGCGTCCTAATTACTTGCAATCTGAAACCGATCTCGATGTGTTAATTCGAGGAATTGAATTATCGAGAGAATTAGTGAATACTCGCGCTTTTGATGAATTTCGCGGTGAAGAATTAGCCCCAGGAATTTCTGTCACCAGCAAAGCAGAATTAAGCACCTATATTCGACAAGTTGCTTCTACTGTCTGGCATCCAGTTGGGACTTGCAAAATGGGAAGCGATCGCGATGCCGTTGTTAATTCTCGACTGCAAGTTTATGGAGTAGAAGGACTGCGAGTTGCCGATGCTTCGATTATGCCCACAATTACGAGCGGGAATACGAATGCTCCTACCATCGCTATTGGTGAAAAAGCAGCCGATTTAATTATTGCCACTCGGTAGTTTAGCAAAACTAAAAACAAAAATTAATGAATGGGGGGCGATCGTGACAGAAACTTTTGATTATATTATTGTCGGTTCGGGCGCAGCAGGTGCAACCGTTGCCTATCGTTTGAGCGAACTTGCTGATGCTAAAGTCTTAATTTTGGAAGCTGGCGGAACTCAAAATTGGGAAGCTATTGACGTTCCCTATCGTTGGAATGAATTGTTATTGACCGAAATCGATTGGGCTTACATGAGCGTTCCCCAGCCTGGATTAGCTAACAGACAAATCTATTCTGCGGCTGGCAAACTGATCGGCGGAACTTCCAATATTTATCACATGATTCATACCAGAGGTAAAGCCGCCGATTTTGATGATTGGGCTTACAATGGTTGTGCTGGCTGGTCTTTCAAAGACGTGCTGCCTTATTTTCAAAAACTCGAAAATCAGGAAGACGACACCAACCCTACTGCGGGTAAAGGTGGTCCAATTAATATCATTGATGCCAAATACGAAGGCAATCCAGCTTCACAAACTTTTATCGATGCCTGTGTAGAACTAGGATATCCTTACGTCAAAGATTTTAATGCCGAGGATTTTGGTGTTGGTTGGCATCACGTCGATATTAAAAATGGTAAACGTGCTGGAGTCAGAACTGCCTATTTAGAACCAGCTTTAGCTCGTTCTAACGTTACTTTAAGTAGCAATTCCCAAGCAACAAAACTATTAATAGAAAACAATCGTTGTGTAGGAGTTGAATATCAACAGGACGGAGTTTTAAAGACTGCCAGAGCCGATCGCGAAGTGATTGTTTGTGCGGGTGCAATTCAATCGCCAAAATTATTGCTGCTTTCAGGCATTGGCAATCCCGAACAACTGCAACAATTCAACATACCTACAGTAGTCGATTTACCAGGTGTAGGAGAAAATTTTCACGATCATCCGCTGATTATCGGTCCTATGGGCATGATGTCCGCACCAGGAGCCGATCCCAAAGGCAACATGACCGAAGTTGCCTTATTTTGGAAATCTGAACCGTCGATGCTGGTTCCCGACTTAGAAATTTGTTTGGTGCATCGCGCTCCATTTGGCGAATCATTTTTCGGTAACGTTATTCAACGCCTGCAAACAAATCAACCAATTGCGCCAGTCAGCCAGTTAGTCGATCCGAGAATCATTTTGGCACTACCTGGTTTAGTGCGTCCGCTATCGCGTGGCTGGGTGCGTTTGGCAAGTAGCGATCCGATGGCTAATCCGCTGATTAACGCCAATTATGGCGCAGAAACATCAGACATCGATCGCATGGTCGAGATGGTAAAAATAGCACGTCAGATTTATCAAACTCAAGCCTTTACTAAGTTAGGTTTGACAGAAATCAATCCAGGTCCAGAAGTCAACACTGAAGCAGCACTTAGAGATTGGGTAATTAACAATGTCGGTTCCTACTACCACTACGTAGGATCTTGCAAAATGGGTGTCGATCGCATGGCAGTTGTAGACACGCAACTCAAAGTTTACGGCGTGGAAGGATTGCGCGTCGCAGATGCTTCCGTCATGCCTGCCATCCCCTCATCCAACCCCCATACAACAATCGTCGCGATCGGCGAAAGAGTCGCAGATTTTATTAAACAACAGAGGTAAATATGCCAGAACAATCACAAACAGAAATTTTCGATTTAGGTGACTTCCAACTATCAACTGGATTCATCCTTTCTAACGCCAAACTAGCGTATAAAACCCACGGTAAATTGAACGCAGCCAAAGACAATGCGATTTTGTTTCCACATTTTTTAGGCGGAGCGCCAGAAGCTCTAGAAATCTATATTGGCGAAGATCGCCCGCTCGACCCGCGCAAATACTTTATCATCTTACCTGGGTTGTTAGGCAACGGTGTCTCTTCCTCGCCCAGCAACACAGCTGCACCATTCGATCGCGGAGCCTTCCCGCAAACTCACATTGCAGATGATGTTATCGCTCAACATCGGCTCGTCACTGAAAAATTCGGCATCGACGAACTGTATTTAGTCCTGGGCTGGTCTGTCGGTGCGTTGCAAACTTATGAGTGGGCGGTTCGCTTTCCCCACATGGTCAAGCGTGCGGCTTCGATCGCAGGCGCTCCCAAGCCTTCTCCGTGGACTCTTTTGTGGTTGCGCACGGCAATTGAGGAACCGATCTTAGCCGATCCAGCTTGGAACAACGGCTTTTACACCGATCCTCAAGCCGTACAAGCTGGATTGCGCCGTCAAGCACACGTCATGGCGCTGACATTACCACCTCTGGGATTCTACCGTGAAGGCGAAGAAGTCTGGCGGGCGATCGGCTTTGCTTCTATGGATGACTTCGTTTCTCGTTTCTGGGAAGCCTTTATGCTGCCCCAAGACCCTAACAATTTGATTAATCAATCGCGCAAGACCCGCGCCGCAGACCCCAGTGCTGGTGGTGACTTGTCCGCCGCACTCAGCCGCATTAAAGCACAGATGTTTGTAGTTGCTTTCACTGGCGATCGCATGTTTCCGCCGGAAGAATGCCAGCGTGACGCTGAAAGGATTCCCAACGCTAAATACTGGGAAGTTAACAGCATCGGCGGACACTTGACCACATTCTCCCTAACCGAGCAAGACAGACAGGCAATGGATGATGTGCTGCGGCAAGTGCTAACAGCATAGGAAATGGGAGCAGGGAGAAGAGAGCTGAGGGAGCTGAGGGAGCTGAGGGGGACAAGGGGGACAAGGGGGACAAGGGGGACAAGGGGGACAAGGGAGCAGGGGGACAACTACCAACTACCAACTACCCATTACCAATTAACCTCGCGTGCGACTTTTTTCTTAGCCCCCTTTTTAAGGGGGTTGGGGGATCGACAAACTACACCACTCACGAAGAGATCCCTCCTAACCCACGCCACTTTGCTCAAGTCGGGAAACCCGCCCACGCAAGTGGCTCCCCTTGAGAAAGGGGGGAACAAGAGCAAGAGACAGTTACACGTTGCGTAATTACCAACTACCAACTACCAATTACCATCTGCATTCCTTTTACAAGCAATTTAGTATCTTCGTAGGAGACAATAAATGTATATCGGTCGCGATTGGTCAATCGAGCATAACCAGCGGGCAAAAGTCAAAAACGCCGAACTCAGATATGCGCTGGTGGGAAGTGGCGAACCCGTACTTTGCATTCACGGCACGAATATTGCTGACAGCCTGATTACGCCACTGCAATTTTATCCCCAGTTGTTTGAAAAATACCAGTTTATTAGCTACTACAGAGCTGGCTATAACGGCAGCACGCTAGAAAAAGATAGTTTGAGTATTGAAGAAGGCGCAGAACACGCTAAACAATTGCTGGAGCATTTAGGGATTGAAAAAACACATATTCTAGCTTTTTCCTTTGGTGGTGTGATTGGCTTTCAATTCATGCTTTCCTATCCTGAGATGGTACATTCTGCCATCCTGCTCGAACCATACTTGCCGAGAGAAGCTCCAGAGGCAGTTGAAGCAAACGTGAATGCCTTTAACCGAGCGATGGATCTGTTTAAAGCTGGCGATCGCCTGGGTGCGGCTCAGCGCTACATGGTGGATGTCTGCGGACACAGTTTTTTGAGTGCTGTCGATATGACAAATCCAATTGATGTGTGGGACAGAGTTGCTGTTGATGCCAATATCGCTTTCACAATTGATTTCCCGGCAATTTCCAATTGGGGATTCAGAATGTCAGAGGCAGATCGGCTAGTCGAGAAAAAACCAACTATGCCAATCTTAGCGGCGATGGGATTGGACAGTGAAGCGGCGATGCCTGGTTTTCGCGAAACGCAGCAGTTTCTGATGGACTGGCTGCCGCAAGCCGAACGGTGCGGCATCATGAATGCAACTCACGGGATGCAAAGCATGAATCCTGTAGAAGTTGGACAAGCTGCCCTGGCTTTTCTCCAGAAGCATCCAATGGATTGAACGAAATGCTTGTGATATTGTGTCCTTCTATTATTGCTTTTTGACACAAAATTATGCAGACACGCACTCTCGGCAACAACGGTTCCAATGTCTCTGCTCTCGGTCTAGGGCTGATGGGGATGTCAGACTTCTACGGTCCCGCTGACCAAGCTGAAAGTATCGCAACCATACACGATGCGATTGCAGCTGGAATTACGTTATTGGATACAGGAGACTTCTACGGATCGGGTCATAATGAGATGCTTTTGCGCGAAGCCCTGAAAGGTCGCAGGCGTGAAGATGTCTTTATCGCTGTCAAATTCGGGGCGATGCGATCGCCTAACGGTGGTTTTATTGGTGTTGATTGCCGTCCCGCCGCCGTGAAAAACTTCCTCGCCTACACGCTCAAACGGCTGGGAACTGACTACATCGATCTTTACCAACCAGCGCGGATAGACCATACAGTACCGATTGAAGAGACAGTCGGCGCGATCGCCGAAATGCTTAAAGCGGGCTACGTGCGCCATATCGGGCTTTCAGAAGCAGGAGCCGAAACCCTGCGCCGCGCCCAAGCCGTTCACCCGATTAGCTGGCTGCAAATTGAATATTCGCTCCTCAGTCGCGGCATTGAAACTGAGATTCTGCCGACAGCTCGCGAACTCGGCATCGCAATTACTGCCTATGGAGTCCTGTCGCGCGGTCTTTTGAGCGGTCACTGGTCGAAAGAGCGATCGGCAACAGCCCGCGATTTCCGCGCCCACCTGCCCCGCTTTACGGGCGCAAACTTAGATTGCAACCTTGCCCTCGTCGAGGCGTTACGGGCGATCGCCCACGAGAAAGGGGCGACAGTGGCTCAAGTCGCGATCGCCTGGGTTTTAGCACAAGGATCGGACATTATTCCCCTAGTTGGGGCGCGTCGGCGCGATCGCCTTGCTGAGGCGCTGGGTGCGTTGGAAATAGAGCTGTCTGTGGCAGATCTCGCTCGAATCGAAAAGGCAGTCCCAACAACTGCGGTGGCGGGCGATCGCTACGATGCCGGACAGATGGCTATGCTCGACAGCGAAAGAAAAACATAAAGACGTTAACAAGAGTTTTGCTATGCCTACCATTCAATTTACATATTGCACGGGATTAAGAAGAGAGATTTTTGCCAACGTCCGCTTAACTGGTAACTGGGACGGCAACGGACGTTATTCGGAGCAGTGGACGACTATCCCCATGCAACAGGCTATTGGTGAAGATGGTTGTCCCTGCTTTACAACAACAGTTGAGTTAGATGATTCGCAAGTTGGTTGGTTATTTCGTTGGGGTGTAATTTTAGATAGTTCAGCAGGCGCAGATCGGTGGGGCATTGCCACTGAGATTAACGATAGTAATTCGAGCGATCGCTACCGCAGTTTTACACTACAACCTGACAGCGGTAAACCGCAACCAGAAAGCTATTACCTCACCCATTCCCGTCTTCTGGGAGCGCAAAAATACTATAACGATGCTCCCCAACCAGCGATTCAATTTGCCGTTTGGTCGCCTAACGCTCAGAATGTGGAAGTAGTTTTTGGTGGCACTAGCGGTTACATAGGTGATGACGGTTCTGGTATCGACTCCTCTCGCAGTACTCTGGCTTTGTCTCGACAAAATAACGGCATTTGGCTAACAAATATTGCTAATTCCGCCCTGGCTAATTTTTCTAATTTCGACCATCTGCCCTATATGTATCGGATTACGAAACAGAGTGGCAGAGTAGAATACAAAACAGATTTATATTCCCGCTGTCAGATAGGGCAAGGAAATATCAATCCCAACGGCGCAGCTTATACTGGCGATTACCGCGAACTCGATGGTTCGGTGAGTTGTTCGGTGGTTGTCGATCCCGATCGCGTTTTGATGCAACCTGGAGATAGCATTACGTCATCTTCACAAGAATTTACCTCTGAAGCAGAGTTTTGGCAAAACGAATTTAATCCTAATCGTCCCCTTCCCCGTCGCGTTGAAGATCTCGTTATCTACGAACTGCATGTTGGTGCGTTGGGATACGGTACGAATCGACCTGGTAATTTTGCCGATGCTATACAACTGCTGCCCTACTTAGTTGATTTGGGTGTCAATGCGGTTGAATTACTGCCCATGTCTGAATTTAGAGACGAGCAAAATTGGGGTTACGAAACATCCCACTACTTTGCTTTAGAATACAGCGCGGGTGGTCGCGACCAATTGAAGCATTTCGTTCGCGAGTGCCATCGTAACGGTATTGCTGTAATTATGGATGTGGTCTATAACCACTACTCTCCAGATGCCGGACGCGCCCAATGGGCTTACGATTCGGACGTTCCCGAACAAAACATCTATTACTGGTACGAGGGCAACTCCAGCAACTATTTCTACTCGGACGGCAGGCATTTCCCAGAAGGCGGATATGTAGACAACATGTCTACTGGTTTCTCTCCCCGCTTTCATGAAGAGATGGTACGGAAGATGTTTATCAGCAGTGCCGCGACTCTATTAGAAGAGTTTCACGTTGACGGTTTCCGCGTCGATCAAACAACTTCGATGCACTCATATAACGTACTACATGCCGATGGTAGACCGTTAGGAAACGTTAATGTTTTTGGGGCTAAATTCCTGCGAGAATGGTGTCGGACGTTGAAGCTGATCCGCCCAGATGTGATGTTGATGGCGGAGGATCATTCTGATTGGGATCGAGTCACCGAGTCAACTGAAAATGGTGGTTTGGGGTTTGATGCGGCTTGGTATTCCAGTTTTTACCATAATTTAGTCGGCGATGCCAGCGCTGGAAGAGAATATGCCAAATTAATTCCCACGGCTGGCTATGGTAACAACGATCCACTAGCAATGGATTATTTTGCAGGCGCGTTAGCAGCATCTGGCAGTCACAAAGTTGTCTACCACGAATCCCACGACGAAGCGGGTAACTCATATTACGACGAAGGTGGTCATCGCGTTGAATCTCGGCGCACGATTGTAGCAGCGGTGAACTCTGCACCTTTAATTGGCGACACGCGGCGCTTTGCTGAGGCACGCTGTCACTTTGCTTGTGGCGTGACAATGTTGAGTGCAGGTACGCCGATGTTTCTCATGGGTGAAGAAATTGGGGCGCAAAAAGCCTACAGATACCGCGATTTCATGAACAACCGCGAAGATTTACTCGGCGAACGGCAAACCAACGGACAGCGATTGTTTCGATTTTATCAGGATATCATTCGATTGCGACTCAACAATTCAGGATTGCGATCGCACAACATTGACATCATCCACGTCCACAATGCTAACCGAGTTATTGCATTTAGACGCTGGGACAACTCCCAAGAATTTTTAATTGTTGCCAGTCTGAATAATAATCCCTTTGGATCGGGATATGCGATCGAATCTTCTCGTCTTGGCAATGGTTCTTGGCGCGAAGTTTTTAATAGCGATGCCGAACCTTATGGGGGAAATAGTGTCGGTAATTTAGGCGGATCTATTGGTTCTAGCAATGGGTGGATTCATGTTGTCATTCCGGCAAATGGATTTGTTGTTTTGCAGCGAATTTAGATCCCCCCAACCCCCCTTCAAAAGGGGGGCAATAAGATTTTTCGTTAGGATCGATTTAGATCTTTTCATCCCTTCTTAAATAGGAGAGTCATAGAACTTTTTGTTGAACCACAAAATTCATCTGCTATCCACGTCTAATTTTTTAACTTTTAACTTTTGACTTTTGACTTACTTTATCATGCCAAAATACACAGTTGAAGATGTTCTAGATATCATTAAAACCTTTACTCCAGAAGAAAAAATTGCCCTGCAATCTCAACTAGCTACAGCTTTAAATTCTCCAGCAGGTGTAACACCTTCAAGTAGAAACCAACAATCTCAATCTTTTGGTAACGTTACCCTTGGTAGTGGCAATACTTTTGATGCCAATCAGATTTCTGCTGAAGGTTCGGTAAACTTAACCCGTAGTACAAACAAAGGTGAATTTGTTAAACAAGAAATTCAAGAAGCTTTAGACTTATTGCAAACGCTTAAACAAGGAATTGCTCAAACTGAGAAGCTGAATGTATTAGAAAAGAAAAATGCTGAGGCAACGATTTCAGTTGTAGAAGAAGAAATTACTAAGCCCAAACCAGATAAAAATTTACTGACTCAAGCAGGAAGCGCTTTAGAAAATTGTTGTAAAAAAGTAGCAGAATTTGCCGATCCTGCCTTGGCTATTGCGAATATCATCGCCATGATAGTTTAACGGTTATCAGTGACTTGTGACTAGTGACTGGTGACTAGAAAAGAATCCAGCCACTGGTTCCACTAACCACCAGCCACTCACATGACAAAAAATGCTAAATAGTCAACAACAAGTACAAAGTTTTGGTGATATTGCATTAGGCAATGGAAATGTTTTTACGATTAACCAAATCCTCCACGTCACTGCTTCTGCAATTCAAACTCGTCCCCTCAATCCAACATCACCTTATCGAGGACTGAGAAAGTTTGAATTTAATCATAAAGATCTTTTCTTTGGTCGCGATCGCCTGATTGCCAATTTAATTGAAGTCATCAGTCAAAGTAATTTGATCCTACTCTTGGGTGCATCTGGTAGCGGCAAGTCATCCTTAGTTCGAGCTGGAATTCTCCCTCAACTTGCTGAAAAATTAGGTGCTAAATTTCGCGATTTCACATTTACTCCTGACAGAAATCCTTTTGAGTCTTTTCGGATTAGTTTAATTAGCAAAGGCTATAGACAATCCGAAGTAGAAACTGCTTTTGATAATTTTAAATTACCTCTCAATCAAGGTATTCACGCCTTGAAAGAGAAAGATTCGCAATGGCTCATATTTATCGACCAATTTGAAGAGACTTTCACATTATGTCAAGATTTAGAACAACGTAAAAAATTTATTGATAATTTAGTTGCTATTGCAAAATCGAATCGCCAATCTGTCAAAATTATCTTAGCAATGCGGGCAGATTTTTTAGATCGTTTTAGTCCCTACCCAAACTTAGGTAAAATTGCACAGCAGAATATTCATCTCGTCACCGATATGCACCCAGATGAGTTGAGACTGGCGATCGAACAACCTGCTGCTCATCATGGTATTATTTTTGAAGCCGGATTAGTAGAAAAAATTATTCGAGATATCCAAGGACAAGCTGGTTCTTTACCTTTATTACAATATACTTTAGATTTACTTTGGCAAAATGAAGATATTTCAGACCGCACTTTAAATATTAAAACTTATCGAGAACTGGGCGGCGTGCGCGGCGCATTACAAACTCATGTCGATCGCATTTATCAGCATTTACAACCACAAGAACAACTGGCAGCAAAACAAATTTTTCTCAGATTAATCGATTTAACTGCAACAGAAAAAGAATTCAATATAGTAGGAAAAGCTATCAGTCGTCGCGCTCATCTGACCGAATTTGATAACCAATTAGTTCAAAATATTTTAGATCGATTAATTGATAGCAACTTATTAGTTAGCAATCGTCAAGAACAATCGACTGTAGAAATTGCTCACGAAATTTTAATTAACTCTTGGTCAACTCTGAAAGAATGGATCGAAGATAGTAAAGAAGCGATCGCCATTCGCAATCGATTGTCAGAAGATGCCCAACGCTGGCAAGATGCAGGTACACCCTCAGATGAACTCTGGAATGGTTCTAAGTTGCAACGGGTAGAAGAACTGCGACAGAAGCAAGAATTCGATCGCCTGGGTGGGTTAACTGAGTTAGAAAATCAATTTATCGATGCCAGCATAGCAGAACGCGATCGCCGTCTTTGGGAAGCAGAAGCACGTAGAAAACGTCTACTAATAGCAGTTTCAGGCGCATCTGTAGTTTTTGCTGGGCTATCCCTCTTAGCGGGGATACAGTGGCAACAAGCCGAACGACAGAAAACAATTTTAAGCTTGCGCGAACGGGCAAATCAAGCTACCAACTTACTAAACATTAACCCAGTAGCAGGAGTCACGAGTGCGATCGCCCTCACTGGTGAAAGTATAGACCGATTTGGCGATCGATTCGCACAGACTTTACCCCAAGTACGTTCTAGTTTACGGGATGCGATCGCCGTACCTACAGAACGCAACGCCCTCAGAGGACATCAGGGTGCTGTTTGGGTAGCTGCTTTTAGCCCCGATGGTCAGTATATTGTCAGTGCTAGCGATGACGGGACGGTGCGGTTGTGGGATAAACAGGGTAATCCCATCGGTCAACCCTTTCGGGGTCATAAAGGTTTTGTTCATTCAGTCGCTTTCAGTCCAGACGGGCAATATATAGTCAGTGGCGGTGGTGACAACACAGTGAGGTTATGGGATAAACAGGGTAATCTTATCGGTCAGCCCTTCCGAGGTCATCGGGGTAAGGTGCTGTCAGTCGCTTTTAGCCCTAATGGACAGTACATCGCTAGTGGGGGTGATGATAGCACGATCGGGTTATGGGATTTACAGGGCAACCTCATCGGTCAACCCTTCCAGGGACATCAAGGAGAAGTTTGGTCAGTCGCCTTCAGTCCAGACGGACAATACATTGCTAGCGGTGGTACTGACAACACGATTCGGCTGTGGGACAAACAAGGAAATCCACGCAGTCAGCCTTTTCGGGGTCATCAAGACCAGGTGTTTGCAGTTGCCTTCAGTCCCGATGGAAAAGCGATTGCCAGTGGTAGTGCCGATAATACAATTCGCTTGTGGGATCTCAGAGGCAATGCGATCGCTCAACCCTTCACCGGACACGAAGATTTTGTCCGTGCAGTCACTTTTAGCCCCGATGGAAAGTATATCTTAAGTGGCAGCGATGATAAAACGCTGCGGTTGTGGGATTTAAAAGGACATCAAATCGGTCAACCACTGATTGGACATGAATATTATCTTTACTCAGTTGGCTTTAGTCCTGATGGAGAGACAATTGTTAGTAGTAGCGAAGATAGTACAGTTCGCCTCTGGAATCGAGCCGATTTTGAAACCGATTCCACTCTGACAGGACACCAAGATACAGTTTTGGCTGTAGCCATTAGTCCCGATGGGCAGTACGTTGCAAGTAGTAGTGCTGACAAGACAATTCAGTTGTGGGATAAATCTGGAAATCCTCTGACTCAGCTACGAGGTCATCAAGGTGCTGTCAACTCAATTGCTATTAGTCCAGACGGACAATATATTGCCAGTGGTAGCGACGATCGCACGGTACGATTGTGGAATAAACAAGGTAATGCGATCGCTCATCCCTTTCAAGGACATGAAGATGCTGTACACTCAGTGGCTATCAGTACTGATGGACAACATATAATCAGTGGTAGTGCAGACGGTACAATTCGATTATGGGATAAACAAGGTAATGCGATCGCGCGTCCTTTCCAAGGACATGAAGGTGGCGTATTCTCAGTGGCTATCAGTCCTGATGGACAACAAATGATTAGTGGTGGGAACGACAAAACAATTCGCGTGTGGGATCTAAAGGGCAATCCTATCGGTCAACCCTGGCGTAGACATCCAGATGAAGTCCACTCAGTAGCTTTTAGCCCAGATGGAAAATATGTCGTTAGCGGTAGCCGCGATCGCACGGTACGATTGTGGGATCGCCAAGGCAACGCGATCGGTCAACCTTTTTTAGGGCATGGTAGTCTCGTTACATCCGTTGCTTTCAGCCCAGATGGAGAATATATCGTTAGTGGTAGTCGAGATCGCACGGTAAGACTGTGGGATTTGCAAGGCAATGCGATCGGTCAACCGATGCAAAAGCATGAAGCTTCTGTCACCTCAATTGCAATTAGCCCCGATGGGCAGCATATTGTCAGCGGGAGTTGGGACAAAACAGTACAATTATGGCAAGGTGGCAGTTTCTCAACTTGGTTGAAAACAGCTTGCAACAAACTACAAGCGCATTCCGTTATTACCACACATGCCACAGAAACAGCCAAGATAGCCAGCAAAACCTGTCAAATTAAGTTGTAATTGGTCATTGGTCATTTGTAGCGATCGATGGTTAGTTGTTCTTGGTTTTGACTTTTGACTTTTGACTTCTAATTTCCGACTTCCCTATGGTTTCCTCCCGCAGTATCCCCAACCGCCAGACTATAGAACAGCTGGCTCAACAATTTCCAGAAGTTGATATTGCTTCAGTCGAAACCTGTTTAGCTTTTCTCGATACTACTGCTGAAGTTTATACTGCCCTGGAAACTCATTTTGCCCGCCACGGCTTGTCTGTGGGCAAGTTTACCCTACTAATGCAATTGTTTGTGGCTGGGGAACAGGGACTTACACCTTCGGGTTTTGCCGAACGTGCGGGTGTCACTCGTGCAACTATTACCGGACTGTTAGATGGATTAGAACGGGAAAAATTAGTGCAGCGCCAACCCTATCCCGGCGATCGCCGAATGCTAACGATCCATCTGACTGACAAGGGACGAGAACTCATTTCAAATCTGCTTCCAGAGCATTTTTGCCGCACGACAAGCATGATGTCTCAGTTGACGACAGCAGAAAAAAAGACATTGATCGAGTTACTCGGTAAACTGCGCTCTGGTAGTGCTGCGATGCGCGAACCGTAACTGAAACTGAACCGATTCGCGATCGTGCTGTAGTATATAGTTAGCCGCCTAATTATACGGCAGCTAATATCCTAGTAATGGAGTACTAAATATATGAAAAAACTGAGCGTCAAGCAAAAAAACTGGCTGCTATCCGTCCACGTTGCTGTAGGCAGTATGTGGTTTGGCACGGCTTTATGTATGGTTGCGATCGCATTACATAACCGCAACACCATCAATGGCGATGAACTTTATGCAATTAACTCAGTTCTGAAACTGCTAGATGATTTTGTCATTATCCCTGCGGCTGTCCTGTCGCTAATCACAGGTGGATTGCTTTGCTGGCTGACAATTTGGGGGTTTTTCAAACACTACTGGGTCATAGTCAAATGGGTGATGACTGTAACCCTAATTGTCACGGGTACTATCTGGCTTGGTCCCTGGACAAATGCAATGACTGTTATTGCTCAAACAGAGCGAATTCAAGCATGGCAAAACCCTCTTTATGTATTTGACCAAAAAGCAGTGTTAATAGGTGCTGCCATACAGACTGGCTGTATTTTAGCGATCGTTGCTATTTCCGTAATTAAACCTTGGGGAAGAAGAAAGATCGAGAATCGGCAACAAGATCGCTCCGTTGCTTCGAGTTAAAGTTGAATGAGTTAGAGTAAGATATTCATGCGACCTCGATCCGCCATCAAGTATTTTGACTTTTGGCACTCACTTTACAACTTTCGCTTTTGCGATTGCCCCAGAGGATTTAAAAGCAATTTAAGACCATCAAAAGAACTATTTGAAATTTGGTTTGAAGCGTAAATCAAGCGCATCCTCATCTGTCATAATGCTTTGAATAAGACATCTTACTTTGCTGCCAATTGCATTATTTTGCAATTCCTGAACTTTTCTGTCTTAACAAAATATAGCTTCTAGCAGAATATAGAGACTAGATTGCTTCCTAAAGTAGTACTTCAACTTACTATTACCTACTAGTAAACTGTTCGAGGACTATTTTAAGGTTTTTTTAAATTTAGCTTTAAGAGCTACTAGAGGTAGTTGTGAAGCTGCAATCTGACAGCAGATACATGCTAAAGCTACTATAAAAAGTTATGACAATTATTCTAGTCACGGGTTCGGCAGGATTAATTGGTTCTGAATCAGTGAGATTTTTCTGCGACCGGGGTTATACCGTTGTAGGAATTGATAATAATATGCGGCAAACATTCTTTGGGGAAAATGCCTCAACTAAATGGAACCGCGATTTGCTATTAGAAAAATATGAAGAACGCTACATTCATCATAATATTGATATTCGCGATCGCGAGGCAGTTACCAAACTATTTCAAGACTATGGCACAGACATTAGCTTAATTATTCATACAGCAGCTCAGCCTTCACACGACTGGGCAGCTCGCGACCCCTACACTGATTTTACAGTCAATGCTAACGGCACTTTGATCTTACTAGAAAATACCCGTCAAATTTGTCCAAATGCAGTTTTCATTTTTTGTTCTACTAATAAAGTTTATGGAGACAAACCGAATTTCTTACCACTAATCGAGCAAGAGTGGCGTTGGGAGATTGAGGAAACGCACCCATACAGTGTTGGCATTGATGAAACAATGTGTATTGACCAATGCAAACACTCTTTATTTGGAACTTCCAAGGTTGCAGCGGATGTATTAGTCCAAGAATACGGACGTTACTTTGACATGAAAACTGCTAGTTTTCGAGGTGGATGTTTAACAGGTCCTAGTCACTCAGGGACTGAATTACATGGATTTTTATCTTATTTAATGAAATGCACGATGTTAGGAAAACCCTATCGGGTTTATGGCTATAAGGGTAAGCAAGTCAGAGACAATATTCATAGCTACGATCTGGTCAATGCTTTCTATCATTTTTACCAAGCTCCTCGTGTTGCTGAAGTTTACAACATTGGGGGAAGTCGATTCAGTAATTGCTCGATATTAGAAGCGATTCAAGAATGTGAAGCGATCGCTGAGAAAAAACTCAATTGGAGTTATGAAGAAGTCAATAGAAGCGGAGATCATATTTGGTGGATTAGCGATGTTCGGAAGTTCCAGCAGCATTATCTAGGCTGGAATTTAACCTATGGCATCAAAAACATTATCAAAGAGATTTACATTCAAAATACAAGTCGTTGGAATTAAAAAATAGCTAGTTTAAGTCGTGCGAATTACTCTCTTAGCTTCATTTATATTGGAGTAGTAGTGATGCAAAAAATATTTCAACAACGAACAGTTAAATTTTTCATTGGTGGAGGTGTAGCAGCAGCACTGAACATTTGGCTCATTTCTCTATTAATCGATCGCTTAGGGTTTCATACACCTGAATTGCGAAATATAGCCAATGCAATATCAATGGAGATCTCCTTATTATTTAGTTTTTTCATCTACCGCATCTGGGTATGGACTGGTGGTGATTGGAGGCTAGAAAAAGTTTTGTGGCGACAGTTACCGCTCTATCATGTATCTGCTAGTTCGAGCATAATTATACGTTTAATACTTTTTCCTATCCTCGATTGGTTAAGTCTTAGCCCTCAAAATAATACCCTAATAGGTGTGCTACTAGGTGCTATTCTTAACTATATAATTAGCGATCGCTTAGTATTTCAAACTAGAAAAAAGACCGAGCTTTATTATCCAGAAGGATTAGCACCAGCTTTAGCAACTCCGTCAAATTCAGCCAAACTACCTGTAACCTCCACAAGTATTGAACCTACTCTGGTTCTTTCAATAGTCATTCCAGCTTATAACGAAGAGGATTGTATTGCCCGAACAATCCAATCGATTAGCCAAGTTTTAGAAGAGAAGTACATCCCTTACAACATTTTAGTAGTTAATGATAATAGTCGCGATCGCACAGAAGCAGTTTTACAACAGCTTCGCTTACAAAATCCTAAAGTAACCTACATTAATAACTATTATCCTAATGGTTTTGGTTTTGCAGTACGCTGCGGTTTAGAGAATTTTCAAGGGGATGCTGTAGCGATTGTGATGGCAGATTGCTCTGATGCTCCAGAAGACATAGTTGCTTACTACTATAAGCTATGCCAAGGTTACGAATGCGTGTTTGGTTCTCGCTTTATTAAAGGTGGTAAAGTCATTGATTATCCAGCTCATAAGTTAATTGTGAATCGTTTAGCCAATTTATTTATTCAAATCTTATTTGGCTTAAACTTCAATGACACGACTAATGCTTTTAAGGCTTATCGCCGAGAAGTCATTAAGGGAGTTTATCCACTTTTATCTCATCACTTTAATCTTACGGTTGAAATTCCGCTTAAAGCGATCGCGCGAGGCTACTCTTACGCAGTTATACCAATTTCCTGGCGCAATCGTACAACAGGAGTGTCTAAGTTAAAGCTAAAAGAGATGGGGAGCCGTTATTTATTTATTGCCCTCTGTATCTTTCTAGAAAAGAAACTTTCTAGAGGAGATTATGTTCGGAAGAACTTACAATCTGCAATTCGTAGATGAGCCTGAAAAGGAATACTTTTTAATTTGAGGAAGCTCATAAATTTATGACTATTTCACATTTAAACCAAGAGAAATATCTCAAAAGACTTTACAATAATCGATTTAATTATAAAGAGAAGAGAGCTAAAATTGCTTTATGGAAAGTTTTAATAGAAAACTTTTTACAAAAACATGTCGGACAAGACTCAGTTGTATTAGATATTGGGGGAGGATATTGCGAGTTTATCAATCAGATTCAAGCAAAAGAAAAATACTTAATTGATTTAAATCCTGACTCTCAAGTATTTGCTAATTCTGACGTTAGGATTGCTCATCTTAATCTTCTAAACTTTAAAGAACGAGATTTGTTTACCAAGCGTGTCGATCGGATCTTTATTTCTAACTTTTTTGAACATTTAAATAATAAAGAAGAGTTAATTGAGATTTTATTATTTTGCTGGGATCGCCTTAAACCTGGTGGCTCTCTGTTAATTATTCAGCCCAACTTTAAGTACTCATTTAAGGAATACTATGACTTTATCGATCATAAATTACCACTAACTCATCTTTCTTTGAAAGAAATCTTAGAGACTGTGGGGTTTGAGATTGATGTGTTAATTCCCAGATTCCTACCTTATTCAACAAAAGGTAGATTGACCTCACCTCAGCTTTTAAGACTCTACCTTAAATTGAAAATTTTGTGGAGGTTTTTAGGAGGACAAATGTTTGTGAAAGTAGTTAAACCTTCCAAAGTTAATGAATTACCAGCAATCGGGAGATAGATCTGATGACTCGACAAGTTTTGATTACAGGAGGAGCAGGTTTTGTAGGTAGTACTTTAGCGTTGGGGTTGGCTCAGCGCTATCCTGACTGGCAGATTACTGCTTTAGATAACCTCAAGCGGCGGGGTTCAGAGCTAAATTTACCTCGATTGAAGCAAGCAGGTATTCAGTTTATTCATGGAGATGTACGAAATCAAGAAGATCTCGATCCAGTGGCACTTAAACCCGATTTAATTGTAGAGTGTTCGGCAGAACCATCAGTTTTAGCGGGATATGCGTCTCCAGGGTACGTACTACAAACAAATTTGGTGGGAACGATAAACTGTCTGGAATTGGCTCGACAAACTCAAGCAGATTTTATTTTTCTTTCTACTAGTAGAATCTATCCAATTAAGAGCCTTAGTAGTTTGCAGTTTAAAGAGGCAGAAACACGGTTTCAACTCTTAGAGCAACAAAGTTTACCAGGAGCATCGAGCCAAGGTATTGCTGAGAATTTTCCTTTAAATGGGTCGCGATCGCTTTACGGTGCTACTAAGTTAGCGTCAGAGCTGTTGGTGGCTGAATATGCCGAGGCTTATGGACTAAGAACTATAATTAACCGCTGTGGCGTGCTGACTGGACCCTGGCAAATGGGCAAGGTCGATCAAGGCGTATTTGCTCTGTGGATGGCATTTCACTACTTCAAGCGATCGTTGAAATACATTGGCTACGGTGGAACGGGCAAGCAGGTAAGAGATTTTTTACATGTAAGCGATCTCCTAAACTTAATTGACCTGCAAATTCATCAATTATCAAAATTAGCTGGACAGACATTTAATGTAGGCGGTGGGGTAAACAATACACTTTCACTCTGCGAGACGACGCAGCTTTGCCAGGAAATCTGCGGGCATAGCATACCAATTACTCCCCTTCCAGCCTCTCGAATGGGAGATGTACCAATTTTTATTACAGACTCTAGCAAGGTCATGTATGCCACTGGATGGCAACCTCAGAAAGATGCAAAAACAACTCTAACTGAAATTTATGAGTGGCTGCATAAATTCGAGCATCAAGTTAGCGAGATTTTTCTTTAAGGATTAGTTGTAACACCAGCAATAAGAAGGCTATTGATAGTAAATTTCTATTATTAAAATACCTTGTTTATTACACAAAAAATAAACTTTAATGTATAAAACTACCATTTCTAAATTCAAGCCACCATTAGCAACAATTTTTCTCATTCCACCTACAGTTACTCTATGTTTTATAGCTTTTTTTAGTGTCAATGCTCCCTTAGGAGATCAATGGGATTTAGTTAGCCTGTTTGAAAAAGTTTTAACAGGAAAAGCAGATTTTGAAGATTTTTTTGCTCAACACAACGAACATAGAACATTTTTTCCAAAGCTTATATTTGTTGGTTTGGCTTTAATATCAAACTGGAACATTAAATATGAATTATATTTTAGCGTATTTTTAGTAGGCATGACATTTTTACTGCTATATAAACTTTCCCTACTAGAAGGCAGAAATAATTTTAGCAATTCAAAACACTTAACAAATTTCTTAACCTGTATTTTATTGTTCTCCATAATCCAGTACGAAAACTGGTTATGGGGTTATCAATTACTATGGTTCTTAATTAATGCTTGTTTGGCAGTAGCTGTTTTAATTATTGCTTCATCTAATAATTTTCCTAAAAGGCTTTATTTAGCAGCAATACCTTGTTTTATAGCTAGCTTCTCTGCAGCGCATGGATTGCTAAGTTGGCTAGCTGTAATGCCATCAATAGCTTCTATTAAGGGTAGTTATAGGCAAAAAATAATAAGAATCACAGTCTGGATTTTACTTTTAATCGGAACTTTTACTATTTATTTTATAGGTTATCAAAAACCAAGTCACCACCCCGATACGCTTCTTTTTCTGAAACACCCACTTGGTACTTTATACTACTTTTTTACTCTTCTGGGAGCGCCTATTGTATATCATGCTAATATTCCCCTTATTGTAAAAACTTTAGGGGCTATACTTTTCTCAACTTTTTTCTTACTAGTATTTTATTTTGTAAAGTATAAATCAAAATTTAATTTTAGTTTAGAGATAGCACCTTGGGTATCAATAGGCTTATTTGCCATACTTTTCGCTCTTATAACCACATTAGGTCGTTTAGGTTATGGAGAATCTATGTCGTCAAGATATACAACTTGCTCAATATTATTAGTTGTTGCTGTTGCTCATCTTTGGCGGCTATCTTTTTCAAGAAATGTCTTTATTACTAGTATTTTCATAGGGTTTATTTTCATGAATTCTATTAACCGGATTCCCCCGACAATAGCTCTTCACCAACAAAGACTTGCTGGTGAAACTTGCTTAGAGTTAATAAAATTCATAAATAATTTAGAACATAGCTGTTTAGAAAAAACTATTCTTCCACCACCTCTTACTAGTCAGCTAAGAAAGCTATCAGGAATTCTGGAGGAAATAGGTTTTAGAAAGTTTCCGAAAGATGTATCCTTTATTACTGAGCCAGCCAAGAACTATGGTCACTTAAACTCTACCCCTACAGAAGGAACCCTCATTACTGTTAGCAGAAATGGAACTTTGGATGTAGCAGGCTGGGCTAGCTTACCAGACAGTCAGGAAATTCCAAATATAGTATTGTTTTCCTATGGCGATCGTAAATCATTTTTTGCCGATGCGCTTGTAAACCCAAATAGTCCGATCGTTGACACAACTCCTAACTCGATTCAATTTAATAAAGTAGAATGGTCAGCTAATATTTCATTCGAGTCGTTACCACCTGGAGAAACCGTAATACAAGCTTGGGTATACGAGCCTGTAGGTAAGCAGTTTATCAAATTAGATGGTGAAATTAAAGTAAATGTAGTGGAGTAAAGTGGCTATATATCCCCTAGCATAAAAAATGCAAAAAACTACTTTTAAGAAAATTCAATACCCCCTATTTTTTTTAATTTGGACACTCGTATCATTATACCTTTTTCTAATTTTTGTACCAATACCAAATAGTCTAGGAACAGATTTAGAGCTATCTTGGCAATATGCAATTAGCCGTGCAGCAGTAGACAAACTTATTTTTGGAAAAGATATTATATTCACATATGGTCCGTTAGGGTACTTAGTTCATGGAGCAGCGTTAGAGCAAAATTTTATTACAGTCACAAAATTTCGTTTTATTGTATATTTCATTTTGTTTGTGGCGGTATCTTTAAAAATAGCAAAGCTAAAAACGAAACTACAGAAATTAGCAATATTTTCAAGCTGGTTATTACTTGTTTCGATTAACATATCTCTAACTTATCAAAATATATCAACAGGCTACCAGATTCTATTTATATTTTTAATCATTTTATCTATAGTTGATAACTTACCTATCAAGTTAACGAGATGGTGCGCTGTAAGTTTAGGAGCTTTTGCTGGTTTCTGTCTATTAACCAAGTTCACTCTTGGAATTGCTACTGCTGGTTCTCTATGTTTATTATTCCTGGGAAACTTTTTTGATTCTATTAAGAAAAACTCAAATTACCTGATTAATCTCTTTGCATTACTTGATTCATTATTAGCTGCCATATCCGTATCATTTATATTATTGTCCCCGGATTTCTATATATCAAACCTCTATAAAATACTAGTTTGTCTTGTTGTCTCTGGTACTAGTGGATTACTAGCTTGGTTTAATCAGCTAAAGCTAGATCGTAAGGTTGTTCTTAAAGCGGGTGAGAAAATTACTAGTAGCAGGAATTTAATCAGTAAATCTCGTATTAGAACTGCCAGTTGGTACGTCTTTTATATAATTTATTGTTCTGGTCTTGTCGTAACAATTTTTTCCTCTTATCCTTCATTAATAGACTATTTAAAGCATTCTTTAGATGTAGCATCTAGCTATTCCAGCGCAATGAGCCTTGTTGGTTCCAAGCGAGAGTTGATTCTTGCAGTGTCAGAAATAGCTTTGATATCTATTCTTTTAGTTTTAGTAGCAAAACAGGGAAGCCTCGGTTTTACTTTAGCTTTATTTCTATGTTTGTTTTTAGCTTTTAAACATGGTTTTGTCCGTCATAGTGTCAATCATGTCGTTATTTTTAGTTGGTGTACGCTAATTGTAGTTTCATTATGTCTACCAAAAGTCAGAGGAGTTCGCATTCAAAAATTTTCTTATTTACTATATTTTTATGTGTTAGTTATAGCTTTTATATTTTGGATACCACTAGGAACTAGCAGCCCTCGCTCTGTTACTCCAGACATGGCGATTAAAAATTTGACATACTTATTTAACCCAAGTTCTTTGCACTCTAGTATACAAGCAAATAGTAACAATAATTTAGCTGTTGAAAAATTACCTACTAGCATGACAAGCATAGTAGAAAATAAAAAAGTTGATATTGTTCCTTGGGAAATATCATTAGTAGCAGCAAACAACCTAAACTGGAAGCCGCGACCAATATTTCAATCTTACTCAGCTTATACAACTACTCTTGATAACCTCAACTTTAAAAGTTTATCAGCAGAACCGAGAGACTATATCTTCTATGATTTTTCTGCCATAGATGGTAGACATCCTTTCTTTGATGAACCGAGAACTTTTGCTTATATTTTTTGTAACTATAAGTTAAATTCTTATCTCCCTAAGTCTAGCCAACAAAATAAATTTTCTTATCCAACAAACTTATTACTTTTAGAAAAACTGTTTTCAAGTGGATGTTCTCCAAGTGTTTCAACAAGTAAAACGTCAACTGTACGTTGGAATAATTCTCAGCATATAGAAGCAAGCGATCGCTCTATAATTCTTGCAAAAGTTAAATTTACGTATTCTCTCTTTGGGAAAATCTATAAAAGCTTGTTTAGAAGTCCACCTGTAACTATGCAAGTAACTTATGCAGATGGTAGCAAATGAGACTACAGAATTATTCCTGAGAATTCAGACAACGGTGTTATAGTTAGTCACCTACCTAAAGATGACAATGAAGCGTTGTCTTTCTTTCACAGACAATTACCTGCTCAAGTCCAGTCATTTAAATTCCATGCAACCAATTCTCTCTTATACTCACCAACTATAGAAATAAATTTCTTATCATTTGATATCTGATTCCTCTTTTGTTGCTTTGGCAGGATTAAAATAAGAAAAGGAGTGTTAGAAACTAGGCTGTGGCTGTGGATGAGCGTAGAGAGCCAGTGTCAACGGTAGCGTTTCTCGAAAAATATTGCCAAACGTACCGAATTGAAATCACTGGTATGCTCTCAGTACGGTGAATAGATTTTTCAAGCTTCTCATTAGTAATAAATTCTTCTGCGCCAACTAGTACAGCTGCCGCTACGTGTAGGGCATCCATTGCTCCTAATCCCGATTCACTCACTTCTCGATATGCATTTTGAATTATTTGGTCGATATTTTCAGCCCAGTAAGAAACTGCATCAAAATATGCCTTGTAAAACCTAACTTCGCTATTACGACTGTTGTAAATTGCTTTAGGCAGTACCTCTAACTTCAGGAAGATGCTAGATGCGAAGTCACGATTGGGATCTCTAAGAATTGCTAAGGCTCTTTGGGCAATAGCTCCCTCGCCCCGTGCGGCAGCAATTAGCACGCCTGAATCAAGAAATGTGCAAGTCACTCAACGTCTTCCTGATATCCGCCTCTACGCTCGGCTTTCTCACGCTCAACTCCTTCCCAATCCAGCAAAGGTTCGCCAGACGCAACGATTTCCTCACGAATCTGTTGTAACCTTTCACCCAGCGTTGACTTAGACTTCGGTTCGGCTGCTTGCCTGCTTGTAGTGGCTTTCTTTAATTCTAAAAACTCTACAAAATCAATCACTTCTTGTTGCCGCTCTGGAGGTAGCAATCGCCATTTTTCTAGTAACAATTGTTCGGTATTCATACGCCTTACTACTACCGCTCTGAGCGCGATCGCTTTCTCTCGTAGTGTACACCGCTAGTTGAGACTATGTGCGATCGCTCTATTGCTATACACAATATTAGAGCTGGCTTTACTAAAGCTACTTGGCTACTTTTCGTTGTCCAGCAGGAATTACATATTCAAAACCAGGACAATTTCTCACAATTCCATCGCCGCTAGGATTCATTTTCTGGGGATTTGCCAGGTATTGCTGCTGGCAGTTTTTTCTTACGCGCAACGCAAGACTTGCTAAGGCTCGATTATTGACAGCATCGACTGTGTTGTATTCGTGAAGCTTGCCAGCAAAGAATGCTAGAGTCCCCCACACCAGTAGTGCAGCAATTGGAATCGCATAGGCAAGTTTAACCGAATTTATGGCAATTCTCTTCGCTGCCTGGGTCAAGAGCAGCACTTGCTTTTGTTCTTGAATCAGGTTAGAAGTTGCATCGACCAGACCAGTTGAGATCGTGTGTCATTACTACCAAGATGTTCCACAACATATGAACGAACCTCCTTACATACAGCATCGGCATCCCAGGCGGCTCGACAAGCGTAAATGTTGCAAACGGTATGGGCTATTGTGTCCCACCTGTTCTGCCCTTTGCAGCGCCATTCTTGCGCTCCACCGGACTCACTCGTGCTGGGACATAATTAAAGGCTGCTTTGCGTGCTTCCGAACGAGCAAAGTGCTTTCCCAACTGTTGCTGGAACCTCCTGAGTGTTTCACTCCATTGCGGGAGTGCTTCTAACGCAACACCTGTTAAGAATACGTTGGATGTATCTAGCATTGCTCAACCATATTTACTGATAAATCTAGTTGAGCCTAAATACAACTGTAATACTGAACGCGAAAACCCTTCCCATCTTTGCGCCTTTGCGCCTTTGCGTGACATTAATCCGGCAACTTATACTGCCCCACAATTCGCTTAGCAAACTCCGGTACATGCGCTTCCAACTTCTCTAAATAATTCCGCTTCACGTACAGATAATTCCGCGTAAAGTGAGAATCAATCGAGAACCGGGCATATTCCAACCCTTTCGGACCAATTCTTTCAATGACTACACCCATTAACTTCGCCGCCCACATGGGCAGAGTCACCGCTTTATCGTAAGCAGGTATACTCTGTTGTACTGCTTGATGGCGATCGCCCTGCGAAATAACAGGTTGTAGCTCTAATTTATCTTGCACCAAATCCAGCATTTCGCGACCGCGATCGTTGCGGACAACAATCCACTGCCAACCAAAGGTAGCACCCATGTAACCGACAACCAAATCGGCAAGGGAATTGACATAATCAAAGCAACTCATACAAGAAGGTGCAAATACATCCTTGAGTTGGTTTGTCTTTAAACCAAAGAAAGGTACTGTTTCCACCGAACCATCTTCATGCTTGAAGTGAACGCGGAAATCTTGCATGAATTCGTAATGTACTACTGTATCGGGCGATTTACTAGTCGTTTCTAAGAATTTTTGCAATCCCGCACGGGTAACGTTATCCACGCAAGGAGTTCCTAAAACGTAAAGCTTTTCTAAGCCAAGTTGTTTTTCTACTGCCCGCAATGCTTGAATTTGACAACCGACACCAATTACTAACAGCCGTTTCATGCCTGACTGTTCTATTTGTTCTAGCACCGATAGGTTAGGCGACAGCGTAGGTTTATTTACCCGTGCGGCTAAAATTTCCTCTGGGGTACGGGCAATAATTGGCATCGGTTGAAAGCGGTCTTCTTTGGTATTCTGGACGCAGACTACGCCTTCGACAATGCCGCGATTTAGCATTTCGATCGCAATGGTACTAACAATACCCGTCCATTGCGCCCCTGGAATCGGTTCTTTTTTCCGCGCTGCTGTCATCGATTGATGCACGCCGAAGTAAAGTTCGTCTGGATTGTCTAAATTACGGCTGCGATCGTGCGTTTGAGTTTCTAATTGGTCAAATTGCTGATTTAAAAAAGCACAGGCTTCCTTGACATAGTGGATGTAATATGTATCGCACAAGCCGCACTCGCTACAAAGTTCTTTGGCTGGGCGACGGCTGCCAGGTTTGAGGGCTTTAGCTTTCTTATGGTCGGTAGGATGAAGGGCGGTCATAAGTCATAAAACTTTGTTTTTTATACCTGTTCACACAATACCGCTTTCAGCCGAAATATTTTAGTATGTGGTGACAAAAGGTAGAATTTGCACCTTTTAAATCGTAGTTTCCTCCGTTTCCTGAGAATTGTCTCCAAAGCATAATAACCGAATTGCAAGCACGGCAAAACCCACAGCCGCGATCGCCTTGACGAATTTTACAGGTAGCAACTGAGCTGCACCCGCACCTGCTAAAACTCCCAGCAAACTTGTCAATATCAAAGCGCTAGCCGTGCCAAAAAAGACAGCACGTGGAGATTTACAACCGCCACTGAGGGCGATCGCTGCTAGTTGGCTTTTGTCTCCCAATTCTGAGAGAAATACAGTTACAAAAGTGATTCCTAGTAGTTTCCAGTCCATGAAGTTGAGGAGTGAGGGGTTGAAGAGAGCTGAGGGAGCGATCGGGAGCTGAGGGGGACTTTTCTGTATTTATTCCCCCCTTTTTAAGGAGGGCTAGGGGCTAGGAGGGATCTCTACGAGAGTAAAATATCCCCTACTAAGGCGATCGCGATCAGTAGTAAACTCGTACCCGCGGCAATTTCTAACTTTCTAGGTGATAAGTGTTTTGCTAACCACTGTCCCAAGAGTACGCCTAGTAAACTGGTCGTAATTAACGCTGCGGCTGCACCTACGAAGACAATCCAGGGTGATTGAGACTCTGCACTCATCAAGAGCGTGGAAAGTTGAGTCTTGTCGCCGCATTCTGCCAAAAATATGGTGAAAAATGTCGAGGCGTATATTGCCCACCAAGACTGCTGTGTTTGCTTTTGCTGTTGCGGGGGGCGATCGCTAACGCTGACAACAGGTTGGCTGTGTGTTTCCAAAACCTGTTTCTCCAGTGCTGTTATTTGGTCAGATAAGCTAGATCGCTGTGGGGGTGCAGATTCCAGTTTCACGGGCAACTCAGTTCAATACGCGATACTTTTCATATTCCTTTCATTTTCTGCCAAATCGTGACAAAAGGCAACCCCGTTATCAGTTGTCAGCGACCAGTGACCAGTGACCAGTTAACCAACAACCAACAACCAACAACCAACAACTAACAACTACCAATCGCCAACTTCCCTACTAAATCGCACCATTTCCAGGCTGCGATCGCCATAAACGCCGGAAATCTGTTGCTCGCAGCACTCGATCGCAAAATCGTTGACTTCTTCCGGCTCGATGCCATACATATCTAAGAATATTTCTGGCTCGACTCGGCAAAAGCGAGGGCGGTTGGAATAGATTTTGCATTCTCGCTTGAGATGGTCGTAGTTAATACACCAACCACCTTCACCTACCATGCTGAGATAGAGTGATAACTCTTCTGGTGTCAAATACTCTGCTATGTCTGGGCGTTCTTCTGGGTCGAGATGACAGCAAGCGCCACACTGCTTTACACATTTCCAAGTTGCCATTTCCAAGTCGCCATAATATTCAGATTGGGTGACGATCGCGTTCCCGCTACTCAAGCTTAGCGATTTTAGTTACCCCATCACTAAAATGAGAGCAGCAAGAGTTTATTTGTGGTTTGTTATAGATTTGTTAAGTTAATTAAATCCGGTAATTCTCCTCTAGGTAAAATAAGGTGCGGATTTTTATGTAAGAAATCGACGTTAAATAGACAAGCTGGGAGGAGAGATAAATCTTATGTCTGGAATTTTTGATGCGATCGGTAGTTTTCAGTGGGAAACTCTGTTTCAACTAGTAAGCGTTGCCCTGATCATGCTAGCTGGTCCAGCAGTTATTTTTGTCCTTGCCTTTCGCAACGGCGATCTCTAAAACTCATACGATATACCATCAATGGATAAGGGAGGGAGTAGCTTTGAGCTATTTTCCCTCTTTTGGTTTATTTGGATGAAAAGAAAAGTTACAAAAATTAATTCGGTGGTAACTCTAAGGGAACTGTCCCCAAAATTCCTTTGCGAAAATCTATCAGTATCTGTCTTGCCGTGCGTTCCAAGTCACCGCGATCGCGTTTTGCCGATAACTCATAGACAAATTCTTCTCCTGTCATGCCCAACGAATCGATTTTGTAGCGAGATAGGGGATTGTCAGGCATGAGTTCGGGAGCAGTTGCCATTAAATCTTGCAGCAAATCGATAAAGATAACAGCCACTTGGTAAGAATCGTAGGCAGCATCACCAATATCATCGCAGATAGCTAACTTAATTGCTGCTGCTTGGTCTTCTAGCTTAGTTGGAATTACCCCAGGTGCATCTAACAATTCGACGCGATCGGAAATTCTGACCCAGCGCAACTGGCGCGTTACCCCAGGACGAGCCTCACTGACAACAATCCGCCGCTTCAATAGCCGATTGATCAGCGCTGACTTACCCACGTTGGGAAATCCAATCGCCGCTGCCCGCACGGGACGGGCTAACAAGCCGCGATTTTTGCGGCGTTGATTAATCTCATCACCTGCTCTTTGCGCTACCTGCAATACTTGTCCTACACCGTTACCATCTTTAGCATTGGTAAAGTAAACTGTTTCTCCCCGTGTCTTAAACCACTGCTGCCACAACTGCCGCACCGCAGGAGGAATTGCATCGACGCGGTTGAGGATTAATACTCGTGTTTTATTGCCTACCCACTCTGGCACGCGCGGATGGTGGGTCGCTAGTGGAATCCGTGCGTCCCGTACCTCCAATACCACATCAACCAACTTCAGTTGTTCGGCAAGCGCTCTTTCTGCTTTGGCAATGTGACCTGGATACCATTGAATGTCATTGGTCATTTGTCATTGGTCATTTGTGAATGGGTAGTTGGTAGTTGGTAGTTGGTAGTTGGTAGTTGGTAGTTGGCTGGAATTGCTTCCTTGTCCTCCTTGTCCCCCTCACTCCTCGCTCTCTGCTCCCTCATTAAGGTACAACTAAAACCGGACAGGGAGATAGATTGATCACGCGGTTGGTGACGCTTTCGGTGACTCCTTCTTCTGTTAACCCGAGTCCTCGGCAACCCATGACAATTAAGTTAGCACCAACTTCGTCGGCTACATCACAGATAACAAATGCAGGCTTGCCCTGCCGCTCAAATGCCTCTGTTTGAATGCCTTGCTGTTTGAAGACGGACTGGGCATCTTCGAGAAGTCGGGCTACGACATCAGGCGATTCCATGCCCTCGTCAGCCTCTTCCGATCCTTCTACTACCGATAGCAGTATTAGACGGCTACCATACTTTTGCACGATTTCAACCACGACTCCTACGGCTTCTTGTGTTTCGCGGCTGCGATCGATCGGAAACAGAACAGTCTTAAACATTTGTGGTAACTCCGATACCCATGCTTCGGTAAAATGTGGACGGCGCTAAATGATGGACTAGACCAAAAAGGCAATTAGGAGGTTGACGCTGTGTCCAAAAAAACTCTAGCAAATTTATCCTCGTCAGATTTATCTGGGAAGCGGGCGTTAGTACGGGTAGATTTTAACGTACCGCTAGACGACCAAGGCAACATCACCGATGATACCCGCATTCGTGCTGCACTGCCGACAATTCAAGATTTAATTAAAAAGGGTGCTAAAGTCATCCTGGCTAGTCACTTCGGTCGTCCCAAAGGTGTAGATGATAAATTGCGTCTGACTCCCGTTGCTAAGCGCCTTTCCGAATTACTCGGTCAAGAGGTTATTAAGTGCGACGATTGTATCGGTGATGAGGTTGCTGGCAAAGTTGCAGGAATGCAAAACGGTCAGGTGTTGCTACTGGAAAACGTTCGCTTCTATCCCGAAGAAGAGAAGAATAATCCAGAATTTGCTCAAAAGTTAGCTGCAAATGCGGACTTGTACGTAAATGATGCTTTTGGTACGGCTCACCGCGCCCATGCTTCAACTGAGGGCGTAACTCACTACCTCAGCCCTTCGGTAGCAGGTTATTTGATTGAAAAAGAACTTCAGTATCTCCAAAGCGCGATCGAAAATCCTCAGCGTCCCCTAGCGGCAATTATTGGTGGCTCGAAAGTCTCCAGTAAGATTGGCGTAATCGAAACGCTGTTGGACAAGTGCGATAAGCTGCTGTTGGGTGGTGGGATGATTTTCACCTTCTACAAAGCACGGGGTTTGAATGTTGGTAAGTCGCTGGTGGAAGAAGACAAGCTAGAACTGGCTAAATCTTTGGAAGCTAAGGCAAAAGAACGTGGTGTCGATCTATTGTTACCTACAGATGTGGTGGTAGCAGATAAATTTGCTGCTGATGCCAACGCTCAGACCGTCAGTGTGGATAATATTCCATCTGATGGTATGGGTTTGGATATTGGTCCAGATTCGGTCAAGACGTTCCAAGCAGCACTGGCTGAGTGCAAGTCGGTGATTTGGAATGGACCGATGGGTGTATTTGAGTTTGACAAGTTTGCTGTAGGTACAGAAGCGATCGCTCGTACTCTTGCCGATCTCACCAAGCAAGGCGTAACTTCCATCATCGGTGGTGGTGACTCTGTAGCAGCGGTGGAGAAAGTCGGTGTAGCTGAGCAAATGAGCCATATTTCAACTGGTGGCGGCGCTAGCTTGGAGTTACTTGAAGGTAAGGAACTACCCGGTATTGCTGCTTTGGATGATGCCTGATTCGGAGACTGAGAGGAAATCCGCAGTTGAAGAAGCGGGATTTCGATCCCCCCTAACCCCCCTTAAAAAGGGGGGAAATTAAAGTACGGGCGGGTTTGCTAGCAAATGTATTTGTTACTTGACATATTTGCTGTAAAACAAACCCGCTCCTACTTGATTTATATTGGACATTTGTTTTATATTTATTTATATCAAACGTTCGATTTAACATGAAGTCAAATTAATTATCCCGATGCCCAAGATTGTAGACCACGACCAATATCGTAAAGAACTGTTGCTCAAGAGTTTCGATCTATTTGCCGAAAGAGGCTACGGTTCGATCACCATGCGACAGTTAGCTCAAGGATTGGGCGTGTCTACAGGGACGCTTTATCATTACTTTCCCAGCAAACAAGCCTTATTTCTTCAGTTGGTAGAAGAACTAGACAGACAAGACTTGCTCAACTTCTTGGCTGAGGCGGGAAATCCACCCACCTTAACAGAGCGAATTGAAACTATGTTCAATTTTGTTGCTAAAAATGAAGATAATTTTTGCAAGCAAGTTTTACTTTGGGTGGAATTCTACCAGCAGGAAAAAGCTGAACTGACCAAAAATAATGCTTTTCACAGCTCTTGGGATAAGACTACGCAAGCGATCGCCGACTATTTGCAAGTACCAGATAAAGCGATCGCGGATTTTGTCCTGAACTATCTTTACGGTTTATTAATGCGAGGAATATTTGAAACTGAAACAATTTCCTATCCAGAACAAGCAACCTTACTCAGCAAAATTCTTGTAGCATACCTGAAATAATCAGTTATCAGTTATCAGTTATCAGTTATCAGGGAGCAATTACCAATTACCAATTACCAATTACCAACTACCAATGACCAATGAAATTTTAAAACCTTCAAATCGCTGGATAGCGGGGTTAATTCTGACGGCAACTGCTATAACAGGGGCAACTGGCTTTTATGTCGTTTCTCAATCTTCTCAGCCTTCTCCTCCTGTGGCGACAACTCCCCCAGTGACGCAAGTTACGGCTTTGGGACGACTGGAACCAGAAACAGAAGCAATTCGCTTATTTGCCCCATCTGCATTGGATGGCGATCGCGTAGACCAATTATTAGTTAAAGAAGGCGATCGCGTCAAAGCAGGACAAACTATTGCGATTTTAGATTCTCGTGATCGCTTGCAAAATGCTTTGGCACAAGCACGCGAACAAGTCAGAGTTGCCCAAGCTAAGTTAGCACAGGTGAGAGCAGGGGCAAAAACAGGAGAAATTAAGGCGCAAGAAGCGACTATTACCCGGATACAAGCAGAAATTGCTGGAGAAACGTCAACTCAAAATGCTACTATTGCTCGCTATCAAGCAGAAGTTAACAACGCCCTAGCAGAGTATAATCGTTTTTTACAATTATATCGTCAAGGTGCAATCTCTGCATCGAACATAGATAGCAGGCGATTAACCCTAGAAACCGCTCAAGCACAATTAAAGGAAGCGCTTTCGGGGAAAAACCGCACGGTGGAAACTTTACAGGCTCAACTACAAGAAGCCAAAGCTACCCTGAATCGGATTGCCGAGGTACGTCCGGTAGATGTGGATGCAGCCCAAACAGAAGTGGATACTGCGATCGCCGCTGTGAAAACATCGGAAACGCAGCTACAAGAAGCCTATATTCGCGCCCCTATGTCTGGGCAAATTCTCAAGATTCGCACGCGAGAAGGAGAAAAAATTAGTGATTCGGGGATTGTAGAAATGGGACAAACGGCTCAAATGGTTGCTGTCGCTGAAGTTTATCAGACTGATATCGGTAAAGTTCAGTTGGGACAGCCAGCCGTCATTACCAGTCAAGCAATTACAGGACAGTTGCGCGGTAAGGTTTCCCAAATCGGTTTACAAGTCGATCGACAGAATGTCTTCAGCAACCAACCTGGAGAAAATCTAGATCGGCGCATAGTAGAGGTGGAGATTCGCCTAACTCCAGAAGCTAGTCAACAGGTAGCTGGGTTGACAAATTTACAGGTAGAAACAGCAATTCAACTATAGATTTTATTTGTTTCAAAGCATAACGCATGTTCGGTATAAAAAACCGAGGAAAAGTCAAAAGTTAAAAGTTAAAAGTCAGAATCTATCTCTCGCCTCTCGCCTAATGACTGACAACTGACAACTGAAAAGGAGAAATTGAGATGGTGCAAGTTTTGTATTTAACACTTTGTATATTAGGCACTGCTTTAGAACCTATTTATAAAGTAAACCTTTAAGCAGATAGGCGACGTAGCATAATTCGAGTCATAACAGCATAAATAGCTG
>NZ_RSCK01000041.1:0-57959 GCF_003991895.1 Chroococcidiopsis cubana SAG 39.79 | reverse complement strand
TGGGTTTTTTCTCTAAATCTCAGCATTGACCAAAAAGTGGTCACTTCAACAGGATTGACCGCTTTTTTCTTGATTTAGTCCAAACTCCAGGGATTAGCTCAGACACCAAAATATTCGTATCAACAACTAAGCGCATACTATTCGGGTTGAGACAAGTCCAAATCTTGGCTGAGTTTTTCTTCATCCCGATCGCTTTAGGCTAATGCCGTTTCCACTGTTCGGGAAAGTCGCATCAATGCTGCTTGAACTTCTGCGTCATCTGATTCCCTGACTGGAAGATAAAATCCGACGATCTTGCCGTGACGTTTCACCGCGTTTGCGAAGCGTGCGCTCTGTGCATTCGCTTCATCACTTGCTAAATAGCTAAGAAGCTTTGTCCCTAAATTCGCGTATACCTACGCTTTTCATTTTGACTCCCAAAAAGCGATCGCTATGTGGTCACATTTTAGCAAGATATCGAGAGCGATCGCGCAAGTTGACGATCTTGTCTTCACCAAGTTTGTTAATGAAGAATACGATCGCTGGCTAATTTTGCATCGTATACTTCTGGATGAATTACTGTTTTTTAGAGCGAAAAAGTGAATGAAAAGGCTTTAGTCAAAACTGTTAGTCAAGGTGATAGACCGATGTTGCAATCTATCAGCCATTGTTCGGGAGCGATCGCCGGAGCAATAATTATATTTCTTGGCATTGCCAGTTTAGTACCCGCGATCGCCACTGCACCTACCCCGCCGCAACTCGTCCCAGCCAAGTTAAAAGGTCAAGCCGTTTATGTTTTGTACTTGACCCGTAGTAGCGATAAAGTTTTAGTCCGCTGCTACCCAGGACAGCAACCCAAGGTGGAGGTACAAGCGAAAGCCGACGGCACTCAAGAAGGGATTTTGACTTGTGGAAATTAAATAAATTTAGCTTTCTAGAAATTTATGCGTTGCCAGAAATTTGTTGTCTTGGCGATTTCCCTAGTCATAGCTTTTAACTTACCTGGTTTGGCACAAGTAGCAGAACAGCCAGTGGCGATTTTTCATGCCTTTAATCAAAACTATAATGATGTCAGAAAATTTGTCTGTCAACTTGCCGATCGAGGATACTCTCACATCCAAATTGCTCCAGCACAAAAATCTAATTCGAGTCAAGAATGGTGGGCGCGATATCAACCCGTAGATTATGACGTTATTGAAGGAAAAGGTTCTCAAGCAGATTTACAACAGTTAATCGCTCAAGCTCATAAATGCAAAATTAAAGTCATTGCTGATGTTGTTTTCAACCATACAGCTAACTTAGGTGGTGGCGATAATTTTGAAGATTTAACTAAATTTCCAGGTCTGACTCAAAATGATTTTCATTCTGCTCCAGGCAATCCTGGCAAGAAACCCTGTGATATCAATTATAGCGATGGAAACAGAAACTCGGAGCTGAATTGTTGGTTGGGGGGACTTCCCGATCTAAAATATACTGCCAATGTGAAAAAAATTCAAAAGGCTCATTTAAAGAAACTGCTTGACCTGGGAATTGATGGATTTCGATTTGACGCTGCCAAGCACATGCCAGCAAATGTTGTTAAAGAGTACGTCGATTATATTAATCGCGAAAGTCAAGGCAAGACCTGGAATTATCTGGAGGTAATTACAGATAGCGACACCCGTGCGGACGATTACAAATGGATTGCTGCTGTGACAGACTTTATCCTTTACAACTCGATGAAAGCAGCATTTACTAGCAGTGGAGATTTGCGATCGCTGCGAGTGCCAACAGCCATAGATGACTCGCGCAGCATCACCTTTGGCAGAAACCACGATACGATTCGGGAGATTAATGCTGATGCGATTAACCCCTACGACGATGCTTCTGACTCTTACCTGGCAACAGCTTACGTACTAGCCAGAGAAAGTGGCACTCCCTTAATACTCAACTGGGATAATGCTGATGCGCCATACATCAAAACTGGTGTGAAGTTTCGTCAAATTATGCGCCAACGGGGTAAAGCAGGTGGCAACGTCAAAGAAAATGTTTTAGCTGCCGTCAATAGTTCAACTGTCTTGTTGATGGAACGAGGCAATGAAGGATTTTTTGTGGTGAATAAAGCGGTAGGTAAATTCGATATTCCGATGCTGGATTTAACTCTGACGAATATAGAAGGATGTTATCGAGAATTACGAAATAACTTTACAGTTGCTGTCGAACGTCGTCAAAATGGCAAGAAATTTGTCACTCGCTGGGGAACGCAGAATCGAGGTGGTATGGAAGTCCAAGGACGCGATGCCCTTTACTTCATTCGCGAACCTTGGCAACAGTGTCAGATAGGCAGATAGTTTGTCATTCTTGGCGCGATCAAGGCAACCGCTGAACCGAGCGCCTCCCGAGCGGTTTCTAATGTTTAACTATTAAGCTGAATAAATAATTCTCTAAACAGTCATTTGCTTGCTTCCAACTCCAATTTTCTAGTACGTATTTTCTAGCTCGTTCGCCCATTTTTTCTACTATATCAGGATTATCTAAAAGAGATGAGATAGCTTTACCAATCAGAATTGGATCGTCACCATTAATTAAAAAACCATTAATTCCATCTTTGATACTTTCTCTAACTCCTCCTTCAGCGATCGCCACAACCGGAGTTTCACAAGCATTTGCTTCAAGAGGCGCAAAACCAAATGGCTCTAAAACAGGAGTATAAATCATAACTGAAGCTTGGCTCAAAAGTTTGACGATCTCAGCATCAGCGATCCGCACCTTGGGTATGAAGTTAACTTCTAAAGATCTAGCAAGCTGCGCAACTTTCTGCTGATAATTATTGACAGAAAAATTTCCGATCCATATTAAATCTGGTCTTTTTTCTTTCTGTATTGTGCTGATAGCGCGAACTGCACGCTCAAGTCCTTTGCCAGAATAAATACTTCCAAGACCAACGACAATTTTCTTGCGAGGAACTTGTGATGGCTTAAAGAGTTCGGTATCAATTCCTAGATAACAAACTTTAGCATCTAATCCATAAGCTCTTAAAACACTTTCTCGACTAAAAAGGGAATTAACTAAAACTACATCGAACGCTCGCGCATTCTGTAATTCTTCTCGAACTTGAAGCCTATACCCTTGTACCTGAATCAGATTTTTGAGAAATGCTGAGACATAACTATTCGACCACCAAGCCTTTGCCGGAGGTGGTATAGCTGCCCAAGGCAAGCTTGGTATCGCTTCGTATAGCTCCCGATTAGGTTCTTGAAGATAAATAGCTGTTGGTACTTTGACATATCGACCAATTGCAGTCGTGCGAAAAAAAGTACAGGCATTGGCGAAAAGTACATCGAAGCCACCACAGTTAATTTCAGCAGCACATTGTTGACAATGTGTATCCATCGCTTGGATGCTATTCAACGCATGAAAATAAGGTGAAAATGGCTGTTTTATAAACTTACTCCTTCTTTTCATAGGTGACTGAGCAAGTGGTACTATATTTTCTTTGATTAATTCATTTAAAGGAAGATAAGATTGGTCTGCCGTTGGAGGACACCAAGATTCTAAAGTATGACCGCGCTCCAATAAGCCTTTTACGTGATGATATAAGGCTCTCTTTCCACCACCACTTGGTAAGTTATGCCAGATAGCAATTTTCATATACAATTACGCTTTTTCAACATATTCCTTCAATAGTCAAATTTTGTCATTCTAGAAAAGTTCAGTAATATTGTCTGACTAGAGCTATTGTAGATACCAAGATATCAGGACGCTATAGCGTTTAGCACGACTATGAAATCTCATGTTTAAAAGTTATAGAAAAGTTAATGCGATCGCCAGTTATATAACTATTCTCAAATTGCATCAAAAAACGTATCTTTTTGCTTTTTCTATTCCGATTGTCTTGACTCGATTTATTTAGCTATGAAATACCTGAACTTATCCGTATTGATTAATGCAAATTTATAGAGGAATATGTTAGAGACTTTTAAAGCTGATAGCAATCAATTAAAATGTAAAAACTTGTACAAAACGACCTTATAAAACAGGTTTTTATAAATCTTTGGACGTTAAGGTATAAAAATTTGCGATCGCTGTTAATTGTTTAATTCTTGCGACTACTCATAATTTTTTTTGAAATATAGTTTGCGATTGAGTTCTCCAGGGGAAAATAGTAAATTTTCTTATGAAAAAAGCATTAATTTTTGGAGTATCAGGTCAAGATGGGGCGTATCTAGCTCAGTTGTTAATCGATAAGGGTTATGCTGTTTGTGGAACATCACGAGACGCACAAGTTTCTTCTTTCCAAAATTTAATACGCCTGGGAATCCGCGAACAATTGAAATTAGAGTCCGTTGCCCTAAATGACTTTCGTAGTGTTTTACAAATTTTGAATAAATTTCAGCCAGATGAAGTATACAATTTATCAGGACAAAGTTCAGTCAGCCTCTCTTTCGATCAACCAGTTGAAACCTTTGAAAGTATCTCACTTGGTACTTTAAATGTATTAGAAGCCCTACGCTTTATCGATCGCCCCATTAAATTTTACAATGCTGCCTCAAGTGAGTGTTTTGGAGATACTGAAGGCAAAGCAGCAGATGAAACTATGCCATTCCGTCCTAAAAGCCCTTATGCCGTAGCTAAGGCATCCGCTTTTTGGCAAGTTGCTAACTACCGCAAAGCCTACGATTTGTTTGCTTGTTCTGGTATTCTATTTAACCACGAATCTCCTTTGCGACCGGAGAGATTCGTCACTCAAAAGATTGTATCCGCAGCTAACCGAATTGCTAAAGGTAGTAAGGAAAAGCTTTATTTAGGCGATATTTCTATTCAGCGTGACTGGGGATGGGCTCCAGAGTACGTTAAAGCAATGTGGCTAATGCTACAACAAGGGCAGCCAGATGATTACGTCATTGCAACCGGAGAAAGTTGCAAATTAGAAGATTTTGTAGCAGCAGCCTTTGCCTGTGTAGGCTTAGACTGGCGCGATCGTGTTGTAATAGATACAAGTTTATTCAGACCAACAGAAATTGCTGTTAGCAAAGGTAATCCCGCTAAAGCCAGAAAAAAGCTGGGATGGCAAGCGCATTATAAACTCAACGATAATGCTGTTGTACAAATGATGCTTCAAGCACAAGCTGAGCTTGTGAATGGTAGGAAGACAGCAGCCTACAATAAGGAAAGAGATAAATATTTAGGTCTAGCTACAGCTTTTTAGAATGACTTTCAGCATTACTAGCTGGAAAGCCCAGCGAAATTACGAAATAATTCCGAACATTGCGATCGCGGTTTTCAATAAAGCTTAACTAAAACCGATCGTAATGAAAAGGACTGAACTTTTCTGACTTTTTCTGTATCGCTTACTTTCGTAATTTGCAGTAGCATCTCAAAAGAAAATTTTCTATATTCATTGACAACTGTATTTTTCCTAGTTAAGTCAAAGTAGCAAAGACTTAGAATCCGCTATGAGCATAACTATTTCTTATTCTTACTGGTACAAGCTATATTTTAAGTTTAAACGAAGGCTAGGTGAGTATACCGATCATGGATTCAAAAATCCTCAATGGCTACTCATGTTTATTTTTGGGCGTATACATATTATTCGTTCGCTCATGATTTTATTAGCTAGTAAACCAGAGCTTATTATTCCCACGGCAGACTCTTCCTTATTTACGGAAATTGATGTTGATTCCGTTGTGGAAAATCTAAGACGAGATGGGGTTTGCTTAGGAATTCATTTGCCAAATTATGTATTAAGCGAAATTTTAGAATTTACTAATCAAACCTATTATTTGGGCAATGGTAGATTTGAACTTCCTTTCACTCTCAGCAATAAAGAAGAAGAAGAGGCTAAATATGGAAAGCCGTTCTTATTTGGCTATCATTATAAGCCTTCCCGATCTTGTACGGCAATTAAAAAGTTAGGAGATGACCCTAAGTTACGGCAAATTGCTGCAAAATATTTAGTGGGTGAGCCTATTCTTAAAAGTACCATGCTCTGGTGGAGTTTTGCTACTCCTGTAGAACAGTTAGATGAGCGCTTGCGATTCGCTCAAGGATTATTTCATTACGATCTGGATGATTACCGCTGCTTGCAATTTCTGTTTTATCTAACAGATGTAGATTTGTACAGCGGTCCCCATGCTTATGTAAAAGGTAGTCATAGTCAGAAAAAGCTACAATATCAGTTGTCCATAGATAGAGATAAATCTGAACGAGATTTAATTAATTATTACGGTAGTGAGAGAATTGTCAATATTTGTGGAGAAGCGGGGTCGGGATTTGCTGAAGATCAGTTTTGTTTTCACCGAGCAAATATTCCTACTAAGAAAGATAGACTCATCCTTCAAATCAAGTTTGTTTTAAATAATTATAGTTTTTCTTAAAGCTTCAATTATGTTAGGAAAAAGGATAAGTTGCTAGGTTCTAATACTTCTTTCCAACATAAATTTAGAGCGAAGCCGCATTCTCTAGAGATAGATTTTGACGTATGAAAATCGCCTGAAAATCTATTTTTAGAAAGATTGTACAACTGCTAATTTACTTAGAAAATAATCCCAGAGTATTGTCAAGTTTTCTGGAGCAATCTCTGGGATATTGTTGTATTTGTTCTAATGGATTTTGCCTTAATATTAACTGGTTGGAACTTGCCATTAATAATTCTGTCTATTCTTCATAATAATGTCTGCCTAAATGTCAAAAATTAAACAAAGCATTCTCCCTATATAACTAGTTTCTCTAAAAATGTAACTTAACGATAAAATCGAGCAAATTTTAAAATATCAAAAACTGGAGTTATATGAGATCGAAAATAGTTTCTAAGCTCGTACTATTCTGTGGTCTTGTTATGCTGATGTTGACATTATCTACATATAAAAGTGCCTCTATCACTACTTTCTATGTCGATGCAAAGTCAGGGAATGATTTATTAGGAAATGGCTCGATGGCAAGACCCTGGAAAACACTTCAGAAAGCTGCCGAATCGATGGGGACAGATGATACGTGCATTATTAGGCAAGGAGTGTATAGAGAAACGGTCATACCGAAAGACGGACAAACCTTTGTGGCTGCGCCTGGAGAGCGGGTTGTAGTGACAGGTACAGATCTTGTCAGCAATTGGTTTCGTCATTCAGATAATGTCTTCCGTACTTCACTGCCCAAAAAGGTCTATGCCGTATTTGTTCAAGGCAACTATCTTTCTCTTGCCCGATATCCTAATGTAGGTAACGGTTACCTCGATTCGAGAACATGGGGCGCTACACAAGTCAATAACAATGGTAGAGGAAGGGCAAACGTCCAGTTTTTGAACGGCATGAACGTATTTAGCGGCTTTTGGAATGGAGGCTACTTCCTCGGACTCAATGGAGATAACTTTTATGCTCCCAACATAGGCAAGATCGCTTCTTCTAGTGGCAACAAACTCGCTCTAACAGAAATTACCGAGACGATCTCTAACCCTGCGTGGCATGAATTTGAGGGCAGCGGTAGAGGCTTTATCATCAACCACTTAAATGCACTTGATGCGCCAGGTGAATGGTATTGGGGAAATTCAACCCTTTACATCTATCCACCAAATAAAGAGATGCTGACATCAAAGCTTGTTGAAGCTCAAGTAAGACTGTGGGGATTCGATCTGAGTCAGCGCAAAAATGTGACAATCAAAGGCATCGTCTTTCGAGGTGCTTCCGTGCGGATGGAGAATGCAGTCAACTGCACGATCGATCGCTCGATCTTTCGCTACCATTCTCCCTTTCAAGCAAATTACAACGGTCACGGCTATGTGGCATTTCCAGGAATTTCTGTCTCGGGTTCCGATAATACCGTTAAGAATTCGTATATCGGACACGGATGGGGTGCGGGAATCTCAATATCAGGCAGTCGCACAACCATTGAGAATAATTTTGTTGAGGACTTAACTTGGGGCAGCCAGGGCGCTCCAATTATTGTCAGTGGTAATGACAATAGGATCTTCAGAAATACGGTACGAAAGAGTGCTGGCACGGGGATTCATGCCGGAAGCATACGTCGTTCCCAGATCGTGTATAACTCCATCTCCGACACGGGGCGGCTACTGCTTGACAGCGGACAATCGGGAATTTATATTTGCAATTTCTGCGATCGTCCGACAGATAAGAGAACTCTTGAGGGTGGTGTCATTGCATACAATTACATTGGCTTAGTCAACACTTCTTTTGTTGACAATGGAAAAGGTATGGCAATTTATCTAGATGATGGAACGCATGGTGCATACATCCATCACAATGTTACTAATACTGGTGGGCGAATTAATTGGGCAATATTCATTCACTATAACGGTCACGCTATCAAGGACGTTTTTGTAGATAACAATACCCTCTGGGGTTATGACGATAAGGCTGTCTTTTTCGCCGGAAACTGGAATGGTAAGGGTGGTGGCACGAAGAATAGCCGGATATCGAACAATATTGCACAGTTGCCAGAAACGACATATTACGACAAGAGTGGTGGCGCTGCAATCTCGAATAATCGGGGAGGGGTTGTATCTTCGGAATTTGTAAATCCGAGGACAGGGGACTTTCGCCTGCGCAGTCATTCTCCTTCGATCGACGCTGCGGTTCCCTTGTTAGGCATAAACATGCCTATACCTGATGGAAAGCCAGATGTGGGGGCTTACGAATATGGTGCTGTTGGATTGGTTGCAGGTTCCTCTATTCAAGGCGATCCACAAGACACCTTTCTAGAAAGATGACTCTTCATACAAAGCTACTCTCACCAGCATACAATCGCTTTTCGTAAAATGTCTCGGCGACTCGGCGATCGCAGTCAAAACCGATCTCGAATTGCCGAGAGTAATTCGTTTAAGTTTATAGGCTTAGTAAAATAACCGTCAGCTCCTTGTTGTAAAGCACGGCGACGAGTTGCCATGTCTGCCTCAAATGAAAGAAACCAAAACGGTATACCAGCTGTAGATGGTTCGCTGCGCAATATTCTTAAAACTTCGTATCCACTTAGCCTCGGTAGATTGAGTTCGCAAATAATTAAGTCTGGCTGTTGTTCTCTAGCTATTTGTAAACCTGTTCGAGCATTATTTGCAGTCAGAACTTGAAAATTATTCAAGGTAAGAAAATCGTCAATTAATAGTAGAGAATATTCATCATAATCGATTACTAAAATCTCCATTACAGCTCTTTTGAATATGAGGTGACAAAGATAAAAAGTAAATCCTACAAATACGTAACAAAAACTGTTACGGAAAACTTGCTATTAATAAGGATGAATTTTGCTTTCCTAAACTAGCGCGGCGGAGATTTACCTAACGAGCTACATCAGATAGTAAGGAAGTAGCTATAACAGTAAAAGCAACATTAGCAAGTCTAAATGTGTAAAATTTACACATTTAGACTATTGGCTGACCTAGATTAATTTAGTTGAAGTAGAAACAATCTAGTTAAATTCATCTTTGAGCCACTTTTGAACACGCTGGCATTCTTGCTGTGATTTATAGCAATTCTCGATTATATGGATGACATTTGTAGGGGCGCACAGAGAAAGCGCCCCTACCAGACGTGTATTGCATCCAATTGAAAACCGCTATAGCTATTTTCAAGATTTACCCAATATAAATAACGTTTTCGGAGGTGTGCTGCATTAGCAATCGCTCTCTTGTTGAGAGTGATTAAAAAATATAAAGGTTGTTGAAATTACTACAAAGTAGCAATATTATTTATAGTTAACAGACAATTTTTCATACAAAAATACTACTAGCTTTAACTATGCGGAGTCTATTTACTACTGTCTATGAGGAAAAGTTCAGGGATATTATAGTATTTGAAGAGTAGTCTTGCCAAGCTAGTAATAAATTGATAGAATATAAATAATTAAAGTTTTGGCAGTTCTTATTTTAAAAATAATAGTTTATAAAAAATTCAGTTGTGACTCAACGATAAACTATTTTTTGTAAGCCAATAGGTAGACAAATCGAAAACTTAAAAGAGGTTCGGAGCTTGTAAGAAAGCTCGACATCTAGTCTGTTAGAGAAGACACTTAGAGTGCACTATACCGGACCAAGAGAATAGACTCTACGTGCTGAGTTCGAGCGAGCGCACTCTAATGAAAATAGATAACAACATGTATTTAAATTGTGCAGCGAACGCTACTCAGAATTGACGAAAGCTTCACAATAAAGTCATTTTGCTAAGTTTGAAGATAGCAAAGTAGTAATCGCGGAAAGATTAGCGCAACAGATGATAAATCAACACCGCTTTTGAGCAACAGTTTTCATAGCCTTTATCGATACCTCACTATGCAAAATTCTGAATTGAACCTCGCTCTAAGAGTTTTAGATGGCTATTCTAGTGCCTCTCCTCTGAAGTATGGGCAAATAGAGAGTATAAGTCCCAACTATGAGGTGAAACTTCGGCAGGGACAGCTTTTAGTAAAGCTTGCTTCCAGTCAAGATCGTAGTAGTCTACTTTCATCTCGGGATCGACAGTTTTTGACTGAGTGGCTGCAATATTGTCCCGCGCGTTTAGTTCGCATAGATCCAGCTTTAGGTGCGATCGCGATCCAACTTTGGGCAGATGTCTGCAAGCAAACAGAGAAGGTGACTTTTTTACGAATTCCTCCCGCACAGGGACTTCGCAAACATCAACATCGGTTTAGCTGGTGGGTAAAACGAATAGTCGATCGCGTTATTGCTATTGTATTATTACTAACTCTTAGCCCAGTCTTTTTAGGGCTTTCCCTACTCATTTATTTTGACTCACCAGGGCGAATTTTTTCCTATCAATGGTGTGTTGGAGAAAGGGGCAAGCTGTTTCAGAGGATCGAATTCCGTACAACGGCTTCAAATTTGACAACGCAACACCATCAAACCACAAACGATCGGCAAGATCCAGATAAGTGTAATGATTTGCATGTTACAAGACTAGGTTGTTGGATGCGTAAATATAGCTTGAATAAGCTGCCACAACTACTAAATGTGGTACGAGGCGACATGAGCTTTGTAGGTTCATCAGCTTACGGTTTAAAGGATGCTATAAGACTTGCTCCTGATAGCCAGAGGCAACTGAATGCACTACCAGGGATAATCGCTCTTTCCCATCTGAATTTTAACTTGTGGGCGAAAAAATAAGGAATAAAAGATAGTGGTAGGGAATTGGTTGAGGAGCTATTTGGTATGTTATTACTCCTTCAAACGAATTGAGTATTATCTAGCAAAGCGAATTGCCCGAGCTAAAGCAATATATTCCGGTTAAGAATAGCAAAATCTTGAAGAGTCTCTCACTTCCTGAAAAAAGGATAGGGATTTAGTCTTAACCAGAAGGTGTTGCAACCTAAAGATGTAGAACAGAAAATTATATTTTCGAGGAAGGTACATTAGGGATGAACCCCTTACAAGTAGCTGCTCTAAAACAGTTTCTGGTGAACAACCATTTTGTCTACAGCGAGTATAATGAGGATGCAGGTGCAGTCGTTTATACCTTCACTATTGATGTTTGGACAATGACTGTAGCTTACGGCGATGAATGTTATTACTGCCTCTATAACAATTTCACTGAAGAGTCATTTTGCGAAGATTTCGATAATGTATCCCTAGTTATGCGCGTGTACGACATGCTAAGTTTTTTGAAAGAAAATTTTCGACTTATACCTAGATAAGTGATAATAGATGATAATTCAAGGAGCTACACTATTTATGTCTATAAAGCGACCTATTGCAAAATAGATAACAATAGCTCCTAATTGGATTGATTGCGAGAGTGTTGTATAAGTTAGATTTTTGTGGTAATTGCCGATCGACGAATAGTATGAGTTGATGCGTGTCAGCAAATCAAAGTGTTCGGATATTTAAGAAAATTCATATCAGCACAACCCGTCAGCATGTAATAGATATTTACTTATAAAATCTAATGAACACTCTAGTTCTCAGTACTTTCGATCTTAATGGTGGAGCTGCTCGCGCTGCTTATCGCTTACATTTAGGTTTGCAAGGTGGTGGCTTGAACTCTAAAATGATGGTACAGTATAAGTCTAGTAATGATAAAACAGTTCTCGAACCTTCAAATAAGTTTGGGAAGTGGGTTAACAGATTGAGACCGAATCTGGATGGGCTACCATTGCAATTTTACCCCAAGCGTAACTGCAACATCTTTTCTTGTCAGTGGCTTCCAGACGCGCTCGAATCAAAATTAAAGCATCTCTGCCTTGACGTAATTAATCTTCATTGGAATTGTGGTGGCTATTTAAGTATTGAGAGCCTTGCTAAATTCAAAATACCTTTAGTCTGGACTATCCACGATATGTGGGCGTTTACTGGAGGTTGTCATTATAGTCAAGGCTGCGATCGCTATACTAGTTCTTGTGGATCTTGCTTCCAACTTCACAGCAATAATCCGCACGATCTCTCTCATTGGATATGGCAACGTAAAGCAAAAGCATGGAAAGAATTAGACTTAACCATTGTTGCTCCTAGTATTTGGTTAGCTAAATGTGCTAAATCAAGCTCTTTGTTTAAAGATCTGCGAATAGAAGTAATTCCTAATAGCTTAGATACTCAAAAGTACAAACCAGTCGAGCGAGGCGTAGCACGAGAAATACTCAACCTGCCACAAGACAAGCAACTTATTCTCTTTGGTGCGGTAGAATCGACTAGCGAACCTAGAAAGGGTTTTCATCTACTTCAAGCTGCTCTACAAAACCTGAGTCAATCTGGATGGCAAGATACAGTAGAGCTAGTCGTTTTTGGTTCTTCTCAACCTGAAAATTCAGTTGAATTGGGTTTCAAGTCTCACTATTTAGGAAATTTTAGTGACGACCTTTCACTCGCACTAATTTATGCAGCAGCAGATGTTTTTGTGGCTCCATCAATTCAAGACAACTTACCAAATACTATAATGGAAGCGATTGCTTGTGGTACTCCATGCGTAGCTTTTAATATTGGTGGTATGCCCGATCTGATCGATCACCAAAAAAATGGCTACTTAGCTCAAAAATTGGAAGTCGAAAGTTTGGCTCGGGGTATTTCTTGGATACTGGAAGATAGCGATCGCTACCAAAATTTACGTCAATCTGCTCGTACAAAAGCAGAACAAGAGTTTTCTTTAGAAATACAAGCACGTCGTTATATAGAACTTTTTGCAAAAGTTATTGATGAAAATATTCGCGATCGGATTGCAATTGGATAAGGCTGAAATCTAAACATAGATAGTTAAATACTGTTTTCCAAATATTTTAATTTAACAAATTGTTGATAGCTGATGGCTGAAGTTTCGCACTTTTCAGGAGTTTGTAATTTTAATTGTGTTTTTGTAAAATAATCTATGTATAGGAGCCGTAAAAGATTGGTTATTGGCAACAATAATGAGATGTTTGTAATTCAAAAAGAAAGGCTAGATAACTTGACATAACTTAGAGCTTGAAAGTCTAGTACTACTTTTAAAACTACCAAGAAAAATTAATTGGTACAGTTCGCTCAATGAATGATTGAGGTAGATAGAGAAATAGTTTGAAACTTAAACGAGAAAGCACGTGGATCTTAAATTACCTACTCCGATTTCTACAATTTTGATGAGAACAAGCTTATGGCGAAATAACTACTTTATCTTACGAGAATTCAAGCACTTTCGTAAAATTGCTATATCAGCAATAATCTTTTCGTTATTTGCAGCAGTATTTGAAGGAATTACGATTGGTTTTATCACGCTTTTTCTGCAAACGTTTACTACTCCTGATGCTTCACCAATTAAAATAGGAGTTGATTGGTTTGATCTTTGGGTTTTAGGGATAAACTCATCAGCTTCCAGCCGCCTTTATCGAGTAGCTATCTTAATTTTTCTCACTGTTTGGCTGCGTTTCAGCTTTGTATATCTAGGTAACTTCACAACTACGCTTGCCGAACTACATCTAGCAAATTGTATACGGAAACGGATTTTCGATCAGTTCCAAAAACTAAGTTTGAGTTTTTTTCTGAAAAAGCGTGCAGGCGAGTTAATTAATAACATTTACGGCGAAGCTAACCAACTTAGATTAGCTGTTGGTGTGGCTTCTGCCTTAATTTCTAAAGGCTTTACTTTATTAGTGTATACGCTATCGATGTTTTGGCTGTCTTGGCAACTGACAGTTATTTCGATTCTGATGTTTGTTCTACTAGCAACAGGTTTAGCTACACTAGTCAAACGGGTAAGAGAAGCTAGTTTTGAGGCTGTAACTGCTACTCACCACTTCATGTCAATGGTAATGGAATATATTACCGGTGTTCGTACCGTTCAGGTGTTTGCGGCTTATGATTTTGAGTTTCAGCGGTTTAACAAAGCGACTACGGAATTGATGCGTACTCATGCTAAATCCGCAGCTGCCTCAGCACTAGTACAACCGATTACTGAAGCTGTAGCTAGTACTATTCTTCTAGTTATGCTAATTGCAGCAGTTGCAGTTTTTGTGGCAAGTGATAGGTTAGAAATAGCCTCACTACTAGCATTTTTATTTGTTTTATTACGGACTGCACCAGTGGTGGCACAGATCAATGCAGCTTGGGCGCATGTTAATAGCTTTCAAGGCTCATTAAATAGTATTAAGCAGCTCTTGAAAACTGATGACAAACCTTATTTACAAAATGGGACAATTCAATTTTTAGGATTAAAGCAATGCATTGAATTTGTTGCTGTAGATTTTGCCTACAATCCTCATCAACTAGTGCTAAAAGATATCACTTTAACAATGAAGCGAGGACAGATGACAGCATTAGTTGGTGCTTCTGGTGCGGGTAAGTCCACCATAGCGGATCTTCTTCCCCGTTTTTACGATCCTACAAGAGGCAAGATTCTGATTGATGGAGTCGATTTGCAAGATTTCGACATCAATACGTTGCGGCGTAAGATAGCTATGGTAAGTCAAGATACGTTTATTTTTAATACATCTGTCCGTAACAATATTGCTTACGCTATGGAAGATGTTGATGAAGCTGCGATTCAAAAAGCGGCTCAACTTGCTAATGCACTAGAGTTTATCCAAAACCTGCCTGAAGGTTTCGATACACAGTTAGGAGATCGAGGAGTTAGGCTCTCTGGAGGTCAACGGCAGCGGATTGCAATTGCTCGTGCCTTACTGCGCAACCCAGAAATTCTGATCTTGGATGAAGCGACGAGTGCGCTAGACTCCGAAGCTGAGCGATTAATTCAGGAGTCTATAGAACAACTTGCTGTAGGTCGAACAGTAATTGCGATCGCTCATCGACTCTCTACAATTGTCCGTGCTGATAAGGTGGTCGTGCTAGAGCAGGGACAAATTGTAGAGCAGGGAACATATAAAGAGTTATTAGAACGACGCGGTAAGCTTTGGAAGTATCATCAGATGCAACATCAGACGAATTGAACTCATACAGTTAAACTCACACAGTTAAACTCATACAAAATCAAATCTAGTGTTTGAGTAGGTAGAGTAGCAAGGCTATTTTTATTAAATAATGAGCAATAAAAACTTGAGTCTTGACTCAAAAAGAATAGGTAACAGCTTCTGAGAGAAAGCAACTACACTTGACTGAACAAAGGAACATAGCTGATGTCTAGTAGACGTGATGTAACATTTATCATTGTTTCCTACAATTCAGATAAAACATTGGAAGCATCAATTAATTCCTGTCTTGCATCTGTTCAAAAATACTATGCAAACACTGGAGCAGTTGTAGTTTATGACAATGCTTCTTCTGATAATTGCCCTCAAATTATTGATAACTTTGCTAATAAATATTCATCTATCTTTATAGGTATTAAAAGCAATGAAAACATAGGATTTGGTAAGGCTAACAATAAAGCCGTTCAACTTTCTCCTAGTAAGACATACTTTTTAATCAATCCCGACGTTGTATTTGAACCCGAGATCGTTAATACCTTAACTGCGACATTAAATTCAGCAAATGATATTGCAATCGTCTGTCCTAAACTTCTTTACCTAGATAAATCTATTCAGCCTTCGATCCGAAAATTCCCTTCCTTTACTTATTTTTTACTAAGGAATTTACTAGGTGAAAGATTACAGCAGCGTTTTTATCCATTCAAGTACTACTACGATATAGCACCAACTTTAGACAGCGCCGTTGAGGTTAACTGGGCTATTGGTGCTTTTATGGTTGTTTCACAAGATTATGTAGATAGATATGGTTTATTTGATGAAAGGTTTTTTCTTTACTTTGAAGATGTGAGTTTGTGCGTGGATGCATGGCTAAATGGATTTAGGGTAATCTTTCAACCTCAAGTTCACGCGCTACACATGTACCAGCGGGTAAGTACGAGTTCAAAATTCAATTACATGAAGTTACTACACACAGTTTCAGCATTGCGCTTCTTTGCAAAGTACAGACCATATAAGAAGAGGTGGCAATTACTAACTCATTTACTTGAGTTAAATTTGAGTTTGAAGTCTCCTTTTAGATTTCTACTATTAACAAGACGTTGGAGTTAACTAAATGATATCAATAGCTAGTAAGATTAGCGATCGCTTTGAGTGATGACATCCCAGAATTACGTATCTCCTTTGTAGAGGCATTATGAACGATCTCTTTAAATCTGAAAGACACGGATGCAGTGAGGAAACACCACAAACTGTATTGGTAACAGGTGGCGCTGGTTTTATTGGTGCAAACTTCATCCTCCAAGCTAGAGGAGCGCAATGGTATAACGTAGTTAATCTAGATAAGCTGACCTATGCCAGTAATTTACAAAATTTGACAGCTTTAGAAAACGATTCTGGATACCGTTTTGTTAGAGGTGATATTGGCGATCCAGAGTTGGTAAGTCATTTATTAGAGCAATATCAACCTGATGCAGTCATTAACTTTGCTGCCGAAAGCCATGTCGATCGCTCAATCTTAAATCCCTTATCCTTTGCTCTGACTAATGTAACGGGTACGCTTCAGCTACTAGAAACTTGCCGAGCCTATTGGCAAAAATTACCACTCCACAAACACGAGAGATTTCGCTTTTTGCAAGTGTCTACTGATGAAGTTTATGGCTCGTTGGGTAAAACAGACTTACCCTTTTGCGAAAACAATCCTTACGAACCTAATAGTCCCTACGCAGCGTCTAAAGCGGGAGCCGATCACTTCGTGCGGGCATACTACCATACGTATGGTTTACCTACCCTAATCACCAATTGCTCGAATAATTACGGTCCTCGCCAGTTTCCCGAAAAGCTGATTCCTTTGACGATTCTCAATGCTATGGAAGGACAGCTTTTGCCGATATACGGTGACGGGCAGAACATTAGAGACTGGCTGTACGTATCCGACCACTGTGAAGCCCTTCATCTCGTTCTACAACAGGGAAAAGTAGGTGAAACCTACTGTATTGGAGGTCAGAACGAACAAACAAACTTAATGGTTGTGGAAAAAATTTGTACGATTTTGGACGAATTGTTACCTAGCAAACCTAACTTTTCTCACTCTTCCTTAATTACTTTTGTTAAAGATCGACCAGGACACGATCGCCGATACGCGATCGACTGTACCAAAATGAATCGAGAGCTAGGCTGGAAACCAACCGAGAGTTTTGACAGTGGTTTACTAAAAACAGTGCAGTGGTATATTAATCATCCTCAGTGGGTAGAGCAGATCCGCACTGGAGCTTATCAAAGCTGGATCGAGCAAAATTACACCGATAGAACAGCTAACTACTTATCTGTGTAGCGATCGCAACACGAACGTAAGCCAACCGAACTTTTCTGTATCGACAAGTTTTAATTGCCCGTCCATAATCAAAACAATACATTATTTTTAAGTCGAACGGTAGTTAAAAATAACTGTACTTCTTGTATGCAATACTCGTAGATTTGAAACGATCGAGTACTGACAAGATGAAAATACTGGACTTGCATAAATTGGACTTGTATAAACATGGAGGCGTACAATTTGAGCAGATATTTGTTCACATCAGAGTCTGTAACAGAGGTGCATCCTGACAAAATTTGCGATCAGATTTCGGATGCAATTCTGGATGCTCACTTAAGTCAAGATCCCACTAGTCGCGTGGCAGCAGAGGTAGTCGTCAATACTGGCTTAGTACTAGTAACAGGTGAAATCTCCTCAAAAGCAAAAGTGGATTACGTCAAACTAGTCCGACAAAAAATTGCTGAGATTGGTTACACTGATGCAAATAATGGTTTTTCTGCGAATAGCTGTTCGATATTAGTTGCTCTAGACGAACAGTCACCAGACATTGCTCAAGGGGTCAACAAAGCGCAGGAGTACGAGCAAGGTGATAGCGAAGATGATTGGAGTGCTATTGGCGCTGGCGATCAAGGAATCATGTTTGGCTATGCTTGCAAAGAAACTCCTGAGTTGATGCCACTGCCGATTAGTTTAGCTCATCGCCTTGCTCGGCAGTTGGCAAAGGTACGGAAAATTGGCAAGCTCTCTTACTTGCGCCCTGATGGTAAAACTCAAGTGACAGTTGTTTACGAGAATGGTCGTCCTGTAGGTATAGATACGATTCTAATTTCTACTCAACATTCAGAAGCAACAACCTTAGGAGAGATTTATCAAGGGTTGCTACTAGAAGTCGTCGAACCTGTATTTGCCGATCTTGATATTCAGATCGATAATTCCACTCGTTTTTTAGTCAATCCTACAGGCAAGTTTGTCATTGGTGGACCCCAGGGGGATTCTGGACTCACTGGACGCAAAATTATTGTCGATACTTACGGCGGCTACTCGCGGCACGGAGGTGGTGCTTTTTCGGGTAAAGATCCTACTAAAGTGGATCGATCGGCAAGTTATGCTTGTCGTTATGTAGCCAAAAATATTGTGGCTGCTGGCTTAGCCGATAAATGTGAAGTACAGCTCAGTTATGCGATCGGCATGAGCAAACCAGTGAGCATTTTGATTGATACCTTTGGAACGGGCAAACTACCCGAAGAAGACTTGCTTAATTTGGTCAATCAACACTTCGATCTACGACCTGCTGGTTTAATTCATACCTTCAACATGCAAGGTTTACCTCAAGAACGCAACGGTCGTTTCTATCAAGATGTAGCTGCCTACGGTCACTTTGGTCGAATGGATTTGGATCTACCCTGGGAACGCTTGGACAAAGTTCCACAGTTACAGGAAGCTATTACAGTTCAGATGTCAGCATGACCGAGCAATATATCACCGATCGCGACAGTCGCAACAGCTTCCGTACAGCAGTTAAATCGGGGAAGTTTTTAATCACTGCCGAGGTCACTCCTCCCAAAGGAAGCGATCCGACTCGGATGATAGAAGTGGCATTAGCTCTGAGAAATTGGGTTCACGCAGTTAATGTGACAGATGGTAGTCGCGCAGTTTTAAGAATGAGTCCTTTGGCTGCCGCAACGATTCTGTCACAGCACGGAATTGAACCCATCTGTCAAATGACGTGCCGCGATCGCAATTTGATTGCGATCCAAGCCGATTTGATGGGGGCGAATGCTCTTGGCATTAACAATATCTTGGCTCTCACAGGCGATCCGGTAAAAGCGGGAGATCATGCCCAAGCTCGAAGCGTCTTCGATCTAGAAGCTGTAAGGCTCTTACAAACTATTACGAAACTCAATCAAGGATTTGATTATAACGGAAAAGGTTTGTGTGACGGAGCAACACAAATATTTCCAGGCGCAGCAGTCGATCCACAACTTGCTAGTTGGTCGGGATTACAACGACGTTTTGAGCGTAAGGTTGCAGCAGGAGCGCAGTTTTTTCAAAGCCAAATGATTGTTGACTTTAGCCGCTTAGAGAAGTTTATGAGTCAAATTGCAGTTAAGTTTAATAAACCAATTTTAGCTGGAATTTTTTTACTAAAATCTGCAAAAAATGCTCAATTCATTAATCAATACGTTCCAGGTGTGAATATTCCCCAGGCAATAATTGCGCGGTTGGAACAAGCTACCGATCCATTACATGAAGGCATAGTCATTGCAGCAGAACAAGTACGATTAGCTCGTCAAGTATGCCAAGGCGTTCATATCATGGCGGTTAAACGAGAAGATTTAATTCCTCAGATTCTTGAAATGGCTGAAATTTCACCTCAAGGTCAATCCGTGCAGAATGTAGCAACTACTAGGATAGCTTTAGCAGAGCCACTACTACGCAGGAATAGCCACAACACAAATAATTTCCACACAAGGTTATGAATGCATCTACAACATTAATTCCCTCCACAACTTCGGTAGAGACAGAGGAAATATCTGCCTGTCCTAATTGTAGTAGCAAAAAGCTAGAACTTTGGTGTAGGGCTTACGATAGACAGCACAAAAGTAGTCAGCAAGAATTTATATATTCTAGATGTAAAGAGTGTAATTTAGTCTTCTTATCAGTCAGACCAGTAGAAACAGAAGTTTATAAATTTTACCCTGAGAATTACGGTCCATACCAAGGAACACTAAATCAGCGGCTACAACAAGATACAAATTTATCAAACGAGCGATCGCTTGGCGATCGGCAAAAATATCAATATGTTCGTAAAATTCTCAAAGCCTCATTCAATACTTCTAAAGCTAGTTTAAAAGCTCTACCTTTTAAGGATTTCATAAGGGAGATTCAAGAATTTTATCAACCCACAGGAGAAGCTGCAAAACTACTTGACTTTGGTTGTGGTTCAGCTCAATTTCTGAATGAAGCTCGCGAGCAAGGGTGGAATACTCTTGGTATGGACTTTTCAGAGCAAGCTGTAGAACAAGCTAGCCGAAATGGACATAAAGCCTTGCAGGTATCTCCAACAGTTTGGAACGAAATAGAGGATGAATCCTTGGATTTTGTGAGAATGAACCACGTCCTAGAGCATCTTTATCATCCAAAACAAGTCTTAACGGCGATCGGACGAAAGATGAAACCAGGGGCTATACTACATATTGCAGTGCCAAATCCACATGGAATTTCATCTCAAATTTTTCGTTCCCAATGGTGGGGCTTAGAATGTCCAAGACATATAATGCTCTACTCTCCCCCAGTCTTAAAAGATTTTCTCATTCAACTCGATTTTTCCAATTTTAAGGTTTTTCATGAATCGATTACAAAAGACTTTGCTAGAAGCTTAGGTTATTTTCTCTGCGATCGCGGTCGCATATCTTCTAACGAAGTTGAAACTATGATGCAACGCAAGTTTCTATCTGCTCAACTCTACATTCCTATGAAAATTGCAGCAATCTGTAAAGCAGCCGATCGATTCCATATCTTTGCAAAAAAGTAATCGCACGACTTTATGCTTTCACCTACAATTGCTTGGAAACCAGTCGGACACATTAATACACCTAGTTCAAGACTTCGATGCTTTTTACCATGCCAGTATTTAAGGAATAGAGGGTGGTCTTGCGAACTATTTAACTCTAAAAAGATCGATCGCTATCAATTAGTTGTGTTTCAAAAAACATATGATGAGGAAAATATAGCACTTGCAAAGTCCTTAAAAACTAGAGGTATAAAAACCGTATTTGACTTATGTGATAACTTGTTTGTTTATCCTGATACCGCAGATAGACAAAGAGAAAAATTACTCCAAAGCATGATTGATGCTGTAGATGCAGTATCCGTTTCAACTCCAGAAGTTGAAAAGTTAATTCATAGTAAAAAGACGCGAGTTATTGATGATGCTATTGATGAACCTCAAATAAATTCTCTGATTAATTTTTGTTTTAAACGTAAGAACTATTTTAGAAATTCTACTGAGAAGCAATTTAAAGTAGTTTGGTATGGTAGTGCAGGATTAGAAAATCCTCCCTACGGCATAGTCGATCTACCTAGCGTGTTACCATTTCTAAATGAGTTACACTCTACATTACCAGTAAGCTTAACTGTAATCAGTAGCTCTGAAACTCTTTTTAAGAAATATGTGAATGGAGTTTCATTCCCCGTAAAATATTATAACTGGAAAAAAGCTACATTCCAATATTTGTTCAAACAACATGACGTATGTATCATCCCAATTAATATTAATCCTTTTACGATTTGCAAATCAAACAATCGGCTAATTTTGTCCCTTCTGTTAGGGGTTCCTGTTATTGCAGATAAGATTCCTAGCTATGAAGAGTTTCGCGATTTTATTTTATTTTCTGACTGGCAGAATAGTTTATACACTTATGCAACAAATAAAGAGTTACGGCATCAACACATTGCTCAAGCACAAAAATACATTAGCATGAAGTACAATAAAGATAGAGTTATATCACAATGGTCTTCTTTGTTTCAAGCACTCTTATAATTTTTTGCTTTCAAAGCATTATATAAAGAATATAAAAAACAAATTTTAGAAAACATGTATTTCAATCTAATAAATTGTTAAAGCATAAATTACTATCAATCTAGAATAAATCTTTACAATTTGTAGGTCACTATAGATTTATTAAGCATTGCATGGTTTTTTCAAACTCAATTTATTCAAGCTCTAGTAAAGAGAGTCTATTATGACACAAGATGAGCGAGTAAGAGTTTTTGTTGGCTCTGGGGAAGCAAGTCTTTTGGAGCGTAAAACCCTGATTCATTCCCTTCGTAAAAATACCCGAAAACCTCTCGATATTTATGTTTTTAATGGGACGCACAACTCAATTGAATTAAATGACGGAGAGCCTTTTCTAGCTCCAATGTCTTTAAAGGTTAAATATCAAAATATAACTGAATTTAGTCTTTACCGCTATTTAATTCCAGAAATTTGTAATTTTCAAGGTAAGGCAATTTATCTCGATTCGGATACTATTTGTCTTACAGATATTGGGACACTCTTTGAAACTCCTGTATCAGATTACGATTTTATAGCAAAAAAAGATGCTTATGCTGGAACCGATCTCTGGGGACTTAGCGTTATGCTAATTAACTGCGATAAGTGCCGATTCGATCTTGAATTAATTCTAGATGAAATCGATCGCGGCTTCTATTCTATGACAGATTTTACAGGTATGAGTCAGGCTTTTCTAGAGCGTCATTCCTATAGAATTGCTACACTCGATCCTCACTGGAATGTTTTCGACTATTGGGATCGACGCACTCATCTGATCCACTATACAAATCTCCACACTCAACCGTGGAAGTATCAAAATCATCCTTACGGTGAGTTATGGTTTGACTATTTTAAAGAAGCTCTGGAATCTGGCTACATTACTGTAAAGGATATCAAATTGAGTATAGATAGAGGCTATGTCAGACGCAATTTATTAAAAGGTAACTTCTCAGCGGTAGGAAGTTCGGTAAATTTTCTCAAAAAAGCTTTTCACTTCATGAAGCCACTGCTTGCAGAAAATCGGAGACGACTTGGCGTTTTTAATCAGCCAGCTTAACTTGTCCTCTCTCAAACTTGTACTCTCTCAAATCTCATATGGGCTTTTTATAGCCGCAGGTTAATGATGCAACAAATATTGAGTCAGCCTTACCTCAAACAAGTTACCGAACTCCTGAAATTAGAAGCGGAAGCGATCGCTCGTGTGGCGCATCGGCTTCAGTCGGAACAGGTCGAACAAGCAGTACAGCTATTGGCTAATTGTCAAGGCAAAGTCGTGGCGATCGGTGTTGGCAAGTCAGGAATTGTGGCACGAAAAATTGCAGCTACCCTCACTAGCACGGGGATACTAGCAGTTTACTTGCACCCGTCTGATGCTCTGCATGGAGATATAGGAATTGTTTCTGCTGGGGATGTCGCTATAATTCTGAGTAACAGTGGAGAGACAGACGAGATACTAGACATACTACCATATCTTAAATATCGACAGATCCCTTTCATTGCCTTGGTTGGCAATCTCAAGTCAACCCTCGCTCGTAGTGCCGATGTTGCATTGGATACATCTGTTGACAAAGAGGCTTGTCCTTTCAACTTAGCACCGACAACGAGTACTACAGTTTCCTTAGCACTTGGGGATGCATTGGCAATGACACTGATCCAAGTTAAGGGTTTCACTTCACAAGATTTTGCTTTCAATCATCCCGCAGGACGCTTAGGCAAACGTCTAACTTTAAGAGTTTGCGATCTGATGCATGGTGGTTCGGATAATCCCAAAGTCGTACCACAAGCATCTTGGTTTGAAGTGCTGCGTGCGATTAGTGAAGGTGGTCTTGGCGCGGTGAATGTCGTTGATGGTACAGGATATCTAGTCGGCATTATCACAGATGGAGACTTACGGCGTTGGTTGCAGAAGGTCAGCCTTACTAATATAGAGACGCTAAGCGCAGGGACGATGATGACAAGCAATCCAACGGTAGTTTCTGCCGATCTCCTTGCTTATGACGCACTGCAACTAATGGAAAATCGACCTCACCAGCTTTCCGTGTTACCAGTGGTCGATCGAGAACAGCAATGCCTTGGTCTGCTGAGGCTGCATGATATTGTGCGTAGCGGTCTCTAAAAACTGCTTGATGTTTCGCTTCTGGGAATAGTTGAAATGAAAATTTTGGCAGTGATTCCAGCTCGTTACAACTCACAGCGCTTTCCTGGTAAACCCTTGGTAAAGATTGGCGATCGCCCCATGCTGCAATGGGTTTATGAAGCGGCAATCAGTTGTCCTTCATTTAGTCAAGTTGTGGTAGCTACGGATAATGCAGATATAGCAGAGTGCGTCTGGAGTTTTGGCGGTGTTGTGGAGATGACTCGTACTGACCATGCTACAGGGACAGACCGAGTGGCGGAGGTAGCGGAACGTTATCCTGAGATGACTGCGATCGCTAACGTTCAGGGCGATCAACCGTTCGTCACTCCGCAAATGCTAACACAGCTAGTCAAACCTTATTTGCGCGGTGAATCGCCAGACATGACCACTCTAGCTTGTCCTCTAGCAGAGAAAGACTACGGCGATCCTAACGCGGTTAAGGTACTATGCGATCGTCGCGATCGCGCTCTTTATTTCTCTCGTGCGCCAATACCTTACTATCGCAACCATAAACCAGCACCCGTCTTTCATCATCTGGGACTCTATGCTTTCAGGCGTGATTTTTTAGCAAAGTATACCAAATTAGCGCCTACACCACTAGAAGATTGTGAAGGGTTAGAGCAACTACGTGTTTTAGAGCATGGTTATCGAATTACTGTCTGCCACACTCAAACATCTACAACTGAAATCAATACGCCAGAGGATCTGTTACAGGTTCAGGTATTGCTGGCTAAAAAAGCCATCCCAGTTCAGACCGATGCAATCCAAGCCAAAATTTTAGAGGCTGAATAAATGAGTTCTAGTAAAACAATTAAAGTTCTGACACTGTCAAAGTACTATCCTCGTGACAATGGTTTTATACCCGAGAACCAAAGCAACATTTATGCTTGCATGGACCCACCTGTTGAAGCTATTGAAGCAGGGAAGGCGATCGCTCTACCTCATGGTAAGTTTAAGATCGATCTAATTTTAAAACAGTTACCGTCTGGGTGGTGGCCCGATCTAGTTTCCATCAGTTCGACTCTAATGCTGGTACAGAATCCACCGATCCCTGTGGGAATTCCTAGCTTAACTTGTCCATCAGTGATGAAGCTAATTGATAGCCATCATATGCCTCGCCCAATTCAAAACTTGATTGAGTACGCTAAGTTGGTGGGCTGTCAATATCATTGGACGGGCTATACTCGCCATCACATTCATTTTTTTGTTGAAGCTGGTTTACCGAATGTATTTTGGATGCCAGGAGCGATCTCAATTCCTCCTTATGTACCAGAATCGGTGAAAGACAAAACTTACGATGTAATCTTTCGAGGTGCTGTCGATAGTAACCACTACCATCGTCGTGAATTCTTAAAGTTTTTACAGGAAGCCGAAATAAATGTAGATTTTAGTGGAAGTCCTTATGCAGAATGTTTGGATATATACGTTCAGTCCAAAATCGTGCTGAATTGTAGTTTAAATGGAGATCTGAATCGACGAGTTTATGAAGTACTCATGGTAGGAGGTTTTTTACTAACCGATCGCCTCGCTCTACAATCTGGTCTTCCTTTGCTATTTCAAGAAGGAGTACATTTAGAGTGTTACGGCTCCAAGCAAGAACTACTCGACAAGATAAAATACTACCTCAGTCATCCTGATGCGGCAGCAGAGATTGCCCGACAAGGGCATGAACTATTTATGGCAAAATATCATCCTGAAATTCTTGTAGAAAAATTTAATCAAATCGTTTTTGATGGCAAAAGTATTCCATCTATTTTTTCAGCTCAAGATGATGTAAGAGTCACTAATATTTTTAACAGAACAATTAATACAAATAATCTATATTCAAGATTAAAAATTTATGAATTACTACAGGAAGTCCACAGATTAAACTTTGAAATCGATCTGCTTTATTATAGAGGTAAAAATGAATTGCTAATTGCAGATTTATCCGACTTGCCTAAATTTCAGATTACGTCGGTCGATTCATCACAAGAGCTTGCTAATACTACAAAAGATTTTGAAGTAATCATAATAGACCTACCTAATGAAGTTTCAGATTTAGAGCATCTGATCGAGCAACTCAACCCATGCCTATCTGGCTGTAGTTTATTTCTAGCTTTAGGTAGTTCTTCTAGTATAAAACAAAAAAAATTGAATTCGTTGCTCAAATCCAAAGGATTAGTACCTACTCAATTTGTCGAGAGAGACAACCGCACTTATCTAGCTTATCAACGGCAGTTTGAAGAAAATCAAACTTTATCCCGAACGAAAAAGCTTAACTTAGAATTGTTCCGCTATTCTGATATAGAAGACTATAATAATCCTCTGAACAACAGTTCTGGTGGGATCAAGCAATTAGTTAAAAATTTAGTTCATACAATTAATATGAGGAAAGGCTAAATGAGTGAAGTACATACACCTACGCGATCGTCAGAAAATTAACTATTAAGGATAATACAATGATTTCTTCAGATACAGAATCTATTGTAGTCGTATGTGCTGCTGATAATAATTATGTAATTCCCTTATCTGTAACGCTCAAATCTATACTTGTAAATCTTAAAACTTCACAAAGAATAACTTGTTTTGTAATTGATGGTGGTATTCAAGAAGTTAATAAACAGAAAATATTAAAATCGCTGGACTCACAACAAATTATGATTGAATGGTTGCAGCCTACTGACGCTATTCTCAGTAAAGTGAAAGTTTCAGGTCATGTGACGGTTGCAACTTACTATCGGTTACTTATTCCCGATCTATTACCGCAGCATATCGAGAAGGTTATTTATTTAGACTGTGACTTAGTTGTCAACGAAGATTTACAAAAATTATGGGCTATAGAGATTGACAACAGCTATCTACTAGCAGTTCAAGATATGGGAATACGTGAAGTATCAAATCCTCGCGGTGGACTTCATAACTATCAAGAATTAGGAATTCCTCCTCATTCCAAGTATTTAAACGCTGGGGTGATGGTATTTAACTTGGAAAAGTGGCGAACAGAAAATATCAGCACTCAAGCCATTGAGTATCTTGAGCAGAATAAAGAACATGTTTTAAACTGGGATCAAGATGGAGTAAATGCAGTTCTTGCAGGTAAATGGAGAGAACTCGATCCACGGTGGAATCAAACTCCTAGCGTGTATAAATATCGATCGTGGAAAGACAGTCCTTTTACTGAAGAGATGTATAAATCTGTGATTCAACAGCCTTATATTGTTCATTTTGCAACCGCTATCAAGCCTTGGCATTACTACTGCGAACATCCAGCTAAAGATTTGTTCTTTCAGTATCTCGATATGACATCTTGGTCGGGTTGGCGACCTAAAAAACCATTGAAGTACATAATAAGGTTAGGCTTACGACGATTTAGAGAAAACATAAAATCTCTGCTCAAGAGTTTTGCATGGCATCTATCTCTTTCACGGTAATTAGAAACCTTACGCGCATCAAATTAGCTCAAGCGAGTACATCAAGTTATTGTCTATGTTCAGATTCGAGCGCTTGAGAAGTATTTTTAATGTTCGGATAAAAAAACTGAACTTTTCCATATCGACAAACTTCTGCTATTAAATCAGCATATAGATATTGCAGTTGTTCGTTTTTGGCGGCTTCTTTTAGTTTAAAAATCAATTCGTTTAGGTTAAACTTTGGTTGTAAGCATGAATTTAAACTGTATGTAATAGTTACGCTTAAATTGCTATTTAGTCATTTTAAAATAAACACAAATATTAATTTTTTTAAGGTGTTACCTTTTGAAACGAAGGATGGCTATCACCTAAAAAATTTGTCTAATCGCTATCTAAAAAAAGAGAGCAGTTTATGGTTTGTACACAAATTACAGACAACCTTTCAATTGGTGACGGCTATCCATTAACTCTAATTGGTGGTCCTTGCGTCATTGAATCAGAATATTTTACCTTAAAAATGGCAGAAAAAATTCGCCAAATATGCGATCGCTTGGGTATTTCTTTTGTGTTTAAATCTTCTTTTGATAAAGCAAATCGTACATCGTTAGACTCATTTCGAGGTCATTCTCTAGAGGCAGGGCTAGAAATTTTGCAACTGGTCAAAGATAGAATCGGAGTGCCGACTTTGACAGACATTCACGAAAGTTATCAAGCGGCAACTGTAGCTGAGGTTGTTGACGTGTTGCAAATTCCGGCTTTTCTCTGCCGTCAAACGGATTTGTTACTTGCAGCAGCTGCTACGGGTCGAGCTATTAATGTCAAAAAAGGTCAGTTTCTCGCTCCTTGGGATATGAAACATGTCATTAGCAAACTAGAAGCTGGTGGGACAAAGCGTATTCTATTAACCGAGCGAGGTACGAGCTTTGGTTACAACAGTCTAGTGGTAGATTTTCGCTCCTTGCCTCAATTGCGGAGTTTTAATTATCCTGTTGTCTTCGATGCCACCCATAGCGTGCAATTACCAGGAGGACAAGGTAGCAAATCAGGAGGGCAAAGGCAATTCATTCCCTACTTAGCGAGAGCAGCAGCGGCTGTTGGTATCGATGCACTGTTTATGGAAATTCATGCCAACCCTGACTTAGCGCCTAGCGATGGACCAAACATGATCCCTTTAGTAAATCTCGAACATATTCTTAAACAAATACTATGTGTCCGTGCCGGTTTAGAAGTTGCTAGCCAACCTGAATTCAATGCTAAAAATTAGTGAGCCTGAGCTGCAATCGCGTCTATTAAAGATTAAGCTTCTAGCACTAGATGTAGATGGCGTGTTGACAGATGGTGGTCTTTATTACACAGAGAGTGGAGAAGAACTCAAGAAGTTCAACATCAAAGATGGTCAAGGATTGAAGAAATTGATGCAATTTGGTGTAGAAGTAGCTATAATCTCGGCTAACTCTTCAAAGTCAACACTCCATCGAACTCAAAAATTAGGAATTACTCATAGTTTTATTAATGTAGAAGATAAGTTGTCTGTCCTCAAAGATTTGTGCTTACAACTAAGCATATCTTTGTCTGAAGTTGCTTATGTTGGGGATGATGACAACGACCTTCCAGTATTACAAGCGGTAGGGTGTCCTTTTACAGTTGCTGATGCCATGCCTGAGAACAAAGCTCGCGCTATATACGTTACTAGAAAGTCTGGTGGGCAAGGTGCAGTTAGAGAAATCTGCGACCTTTTGATAAACTCTCGTTTAAACTTCAAAAATCAGTTTATTTGTGCTTGAAGAAGATGTACACTCCAACAAAGCTAAAGCGACTTGTGGCTTGCCAGGGTAGCATTCAACTCATCACGGCTCTATCAGCGCTGACTTGCCGAGAGAAAGAGCAACAAGGTACGAACGTTGAATATGATAACTACTTAGTGATTTACGACCTTAGAACTCCTGAAAATCAGAGTAATACATTTGCTAATTTCATCAAAAAGATGGCAGAAGAAGTCTGCACTTGGCAGAAAATTGTGTATATCCAGCCCGAGCAAATGCAGGCACTCCAGGCAAAACTAAATCTTGTGAGGCTAAATCTTTCAAATATTCAGCAAGTCTTCTCTTTAGTTCATAAATTAACCGGTATTTCATCAGCAGATGAAATTTATCTGAGTAAAAACTACGATATCTGGGATCGACTTTTGCTAAATGTTTATGAATCGGCTAAAAAAATCTGCTATGGAGATAGTATTGGATTATATCTTTCAGCTTCTTCTACTGTTCTTCAAGTTGAACCAAGAAGTTTAAATTATAAATTAAAGCGATTATTAAAATCATTTATATCTACCAAGAACTCGATCGACGAAATAAATTTTGATGTTGGTTATTTCACAATATCTAATTTTAATACTTTGAGCGCGTCTCCTCCTATGAAAGTGGTTACGGTAAACAAAGCAGTTACCCTTAATATTTTCCAAAGATTAAGAGGAGTTGTCGGAAAGGTCGTAGACTCAGATTACATTAATAACCTGCATACAAAGCTCGTAAACAACTCTGTATCCATTTTACTGACCTCAAATTTTTCTGAGGCAACTAGAATGTCTGAGGAAAATGAAATTAGTGCATATCAAAATTTTCTTAAAATTCATAAACGAGAAGATAATACAATTTTGATAATCAAGCCACATCCAAGAGATAGCGCAGTTAAAATAGAAAAATTACAATATAGCCTAAATAGACTCTTTTCAGAAGTCATAGTGATTTCTGAGCTAAGTTGGTTTTTTCTCCCTTTTGAACTCTTTTTAATGGAAGTATTTTTGGATCGAAACTTAGTTCCTCATTGCGATATAAAAATATTTGCATTTAGTTCTGCTTGTTTATCTTTAAAATTTCTTTTTAATCTTCCTTGCATTATCGGTTTTGGTAGTGAGATTATACATCAATCATTTTATGACGAACAAGTCAATAAAAGAATACAGCATGAATTAGAGCTTAATTACTTACTTCAACAGATATAGGGCGATCGCCCCATTAAATTTAAGATTAGTCATGCAATCTATTGTATTCTTCAAGACTTCTTCTATCATTCTAAAAGACTATGGAAATAAGCAAAAGAATTAACTCGACAAAAATAGGTGGTATACGCGAACAATTGAATTACTTTCGATATGCTTTGATTTTATACTGCTTGGTAGTTATATTTGTAATTCCATTTAGATCTTTTTTTCCACATGCCAAACTATTTTTACCAATAATTGCTTTTATTTTAATTTTACAACTTATTGTTTATAAGACCAAGATAAAGCTTATAGACACTATAATTGTGTGTTTGATTTTAATAGCTTCTTCATTACCAGTGTCATCTTTGGTTTTGTTTAGATACACGCTACCTATATGCTTTATTCTGATTGGTTTTAATGATAATAAACCTACATTACTTAAAAGAAACTATCTTACTATATTATATTGGATTTGTTTGCCTTCAATTCTTTATCAACTAGTTGTGTATAGAAACCAGTTTTTTGATGGTGTAGCAAGGATTACCTTAAGTGTTGGGGATCACAACATATCGGGATTATTTATGTTGTTATTTTTCTTCTTTTGTTATAAAAATAAATTTAGGATTGGCATAGTTTTATCGCTTCTTTGTGTAGGTTTATTCCTTAGCCGAAACTATTTTATTAGTATATGCGTCTTCTTTTTGATTTTGTTATTTGAAGCTCCATTTTCAAAAATACTCAGCAAAATTCACTTTGCTTATATTTTTATAACTGTTAATTTTCTAGTAATATTACTCAGCTATTATTGGATTACAAACGTAGAAACTTCTAGTTTATTATACGATAGTGGAGCTAGTCGTCTATTTTCTTTTAGTTCTTTTAATGATAGTTCTAATTTAGATAGATTTGAAGCCAACGTTTTTTTAATTCAATCTTATTTGAACAATCCAATACTAGCTTTTCAAGGTTATAGAGATACTTATGCAAGCGTGTTTCAACCACTTCGTTTATTAATACATCAATCATTTCTTGAAGTTTTTGCATATACTGGGGTTCCCTTTAGTTGCTTGTATTTTTTCGGTTTTGTAAGAGTCGTCATGCGATTTTATCATAAAGATAATTTTAAATATATTTATTCATATTTGACTTTTACTTTATTTTTACATAGCTCTTTACAAGGAGCAACACTCACGCTTTTTATCTTGATTTTAAGTTTACCTTCAAAAAGTAAGAGATTACACCCATATTAGCAATCTAAAATTTATTAATGAAATCGAGCTATTTGCATATATGCTTCGAGTTTAGCTATCTCAACATAGCACTTGTATGAAAATATCTATTGTTACTCCAGTTTTCAATTCTGTAACAACAATTGAAAAAACGATTCTGAGTGTGATTTCTCAAAAAAGAAACTTTCCCTTAGAATATATTGTAATTGATGGTGGTTCGACTGATGGTACTATTCAAATCATAAACAAGTATGCAGACCAGATAAATTTGTTTATTTCAGAACCAGATCGTGGTCCTTATGATGCCATGAATAAGGGAATAAACCATTCAACAGGTGATGTTATAGGCATAATTAACTCTGATGATTGGTATCACGATAATGCGATCGCAACAGTCAAGCAAGAATTTTGTCAAAATCACAACATTTCTGTCCTCTATTCACCTATAACAAATTACTATAAAGGAGAATATGTTGCTACTTTTGTTCCTGGCGATCTAGATAAACTTTTATTTAGATTTACGCTCAACCATCCATCTTGCTTTATTACAAAGTCAGCATATAACCTTGTAGGCTTATATAACTTAGAATACCCGATCGCCGCAGATTACGATTTGATTCTTCGCTTATTTGTATCTGGCGTAAATTTTCATTATGTGAGTACGCCACTTGCCTCTTATTCATTAAGTGGAATGAGTTCTTCTGCCATACCCTTTGATAGACTTAAATTAATTCGGGAGTGCTGGAAGATTAGCTGTAGCCATTCTAACCAATTTTCTAGAGAGATGGAGCTTCAGCGATGGAAAGTATATGGAGCCTGGGTTTTCAATGAGTTATTTGCACTCCCAACTAGGTATTTTCTTAAGCCTCCACTAGCTAGAAAGCTGAAGTCTTTTCTAAGTAGATATCTTGGAAAGCCAGTGTCGGATACTTATGGTAAATGGTAGTTTTTCTATGTCAAGAATTTTGTTTATTTCTGCCCAGGCTCCCACTAACCAATATCCACAAGCTGGACAAAGGATTGCCTTTACGCATCTTTCAGAATATGCTGTTGCTAATGAAGTCGTTGATATAGTGGTTATAGCTAACAAAGTTGAGGTGGACGCTGCCAAAGATTTAGTTGCAAAATTTGGTAGTAACCTCTATACATATCCTCTCCATCAGTTCGACAAAATTGCTAGTTGCTTAACTCATTATCAAGTTCCCGTGAAGTTTGCTTCTCGTCTTATTAATACAGTTGAGAGAAAAATTCAAAAACTTCTCGCAACTAATATTTATGATACAATTCATTTTGAATGTTCTCATGCTGCTATATACTTTGAAGCAATTGAGAAGTATATTAATCCTACTCAAACGAAGACTGTAATTAGTTTAAGAGATGTGTGGACTCAAGTTTTTTTGAGACAGTCTGTCAGTAATTTTTTCTATGGTATTGAAGTAGCTAGAACTTTCCATTACGAACGGCAACTATACTCGCGTGTCGGTGAGTTATGGGTATCATCTACCAAAGATCGCGACCTTTTAACTTCTTTATTTTCTATACCCAGTGAAAGGATTACTATCAAACCTCACCAAGCTAGTTGTTTTGTGTATCGAGTGCAGCGTTGCTTAGAAAAGATAGAGAAAAAAAGTCTCTTGTTCTGGGGAGCTATAGGAAGACCAGAGAACGAACAAGCAATTCTTACCTTTGTCGAGCAGTGTTTTAAGAAGTTGGTTCAACACGATCGAGATTTCAAACTTTACATAGTTGGCTCTAGTCCCTCTCAAAAAGTTTTGGCACTTGCTTGTAAACAGATTATAGTTACAGGATTTGTTGAAGATCCAACTGAGTTTTTTGAAAAAGCTGAAATTGGAATAGTTCCTCTATTTAAGGGAGGTGGGATTAAACTAAAAACCCTAGAAATGCTAGAAGCTGGCTTGCCAGTTATTGCTACTGCTGTAGGTGCTGAAGGAATTGTAGATCGGAGGAAAAAATTAGTGGTGAGTGACAATTTTGAAGAATGGTTCGATTTGATCCGCATAATGATAAGGTAAAGCTTTTTTAGCTTTACTTTAACTTTTCTAAATCGCCTTCTGTTTTTAATAAGGTAGCAGAGCGATTGGCATTGCTGACAGCAGTTCCCATTTTCTTAGAACGTAGCTTAACTAAAGTTCTAATAAAGTTGGCTCGGGCAAAATCGGGAGCAATTTCTATAGCACGATCGCAATCTTTCAACGCTGCTACTAGATAATTTAATGATAAATTCACTTCAGCTCTTACAACATAAAAGTGTGGTTCGTCAGGTTCGAGAATAATTGCTTTTGTGTAATCAGCTTTTGCTGCTTTCAACTGATGACTTTGAAAGTAAAGTTCTCCTCTTTCTATATAAGCCAAAACATTTTCTGGATTCTGTTCAATTACCTGACTCCAATCAGCGATCGCTCCTGAAATATCACCTAGATTTTTTCTCACCCAAGCTCTATCTGCATAACAGTACATGCACTTGCGATCTAGTGATATCGCTATATTATAATGTTCTAAAGCAGATGATAGTTGTCCGAATTGACATAGCAACGCCCCGCGCTTATGTTGCAGAAAATGCTCGTCAGGACACAACTCGATGGCGCGATCGTATTCAGAAAAAGCTGCGGCTAATTCTCCAAGAGATTCTAAAATCTCTCCGCGATATACATAGGCAGTAACAACATTTTTAGAATTAGTTTTATCGAGATGAATTACGGCTGCATAATCATTTAACGCTGCTTGTGTTTGAGCTAATTTTTTGTAAGCATTACCTCGATTCAAATAAGCAATAGCAAAATCAGGGTTAAGCACGATTGCTTGAGAGAAATCAACCACCGCAGCATGATAATCTCCAGTTCTCACCCATATATAGCCTCGATTCAAATAGCTATCACTGCGATCGGGTGCAATATGAATAGCCGTAGAAAGGTCTTTTAGTGCCGCACTATAATCATTTAAGTAGCTATAAGCATTTGCTCGATTAACATGCGCTTGAATTTTATTTGAGTCAACCTCAATTGCTTTAGTAAAATCAGCAATAGCAGCTTCAGCATTCTGCTTTTGCTCTAGGTAAGTTATTCCTCGGCAAATATAAGCTTTATAGTGTTGCGGATCGAGTTTTATCGCTAGATCGTAGTCAGAGATTGCTTTATCTGACATTTTTAAAATACTATAAAGGTTGCCTCGATTGTATATAACTTCTACTAAATTCGGATCGAGCTTAAGAGCTTTGTTAAAATATAAAAGTGCTATTTTAACATTACCTTCAAATAACGCATGTAAACCATATTGCTTGTACTGCCAAGCTTGAATTTTTTTTACCATAATTTACTTGGATACTTCGACTGGATGTGTGAATACTTTGACTCATAGATCGGAGTTGTCTTTTTCTAAGAACAATATATGTATTACATCCGACGGAAATGATAGTATTCCTGAACTTTTCTGTATAGACAAACTTTATCTATCAAGAGAACATATTGGTATGACACAAATCTAAGTGTCAAATTTCTATTATATAGAGGTGATTTAGCACTACACAATCTACAAGTTGTTAAGAGAAGTCACTCAGAGTGCGCTCTAACAATCTTAGAAAATAAAAGACGTTTGTTTCAGTTTCGTTTGTAGTGGTATATTGGATAAGTCTGTCAAATTCCTATTAGCTATGCGATCGCAGCAAAGCTTAATACTGTAAGTGGCAAAAGTTATAGCTTTACTAACTTATGAGGTTAAATAGTCTTCAATGTGATGTATTTAAGTACATTTCTCATGTAACTAATATCACTTTTCTTAGCTTTCTGTAGCCTTTCAGTTGCAAACTGCAAAACTCGCTCCGCTCGTCCATCCCAAGTAAAATTATGTACTTCTTGAAAAGCACAGTCAGCAATAGTCTTAGCTAATAAAGGATTATTCAATAGAGTATCTATTGCTAATTTGAATGAGAGTGGTTCGTCAGGTTCTGCCAACAGTGCATTTTCTCTATGTCGCAATACTGTTGCTATAGTCGGTAAAGCTGAAGCGACAATTGGTCTCTTAGCAACCATATAATCAAATAACTTCAACGGACAAGTAGCTTCAGCCAGTTCCCAATACTTACTGGTAGGAAGAATTAGAATGTCTGCGGCATATAGATATAATGCTAGCTCAGATTGTGGTACGTGACCGAAAAATTGTATGTTTTGTAAATTCATCTGTTGACAAGTTGCTTTTACCCGGTTGATATCATCAATCCATCCTCCTACTAAAACAAATTCACATTCTGGCATCAGACTAGCAGTTTTCAAAATTGTTGGTATGCCTTTATAATCGTACAAATGCCCTGAATATAAGATAATTTGACTGTCTTTTTGTAAAGATAACTTTTGGCGGGCTAAAGATTTAGTTTGATAAGGAAGAAAATTTTTAATGTCTACGGCATTAGGAGCTACCAATGTTTTTTCAGGAAGCAAACCATGATTTAAATAGTTCTCTGCAAGTTGAGGTAATGTGGTAACAACACCAAGTAAGTTCTTGTTATCGAATAACTTTTTACATGTAGAACTGAGTTTTTCTGAAACTGGTTCGTGCCATTCCCAAAGCACAGGTATACACATTCTTAGCAAAATTTCAACCACAGGAAACGAACGAGTATAAATTAAGCAAGGAGCTTTAAAACAAGCGTATAAAATAGCCAGTTTATAAAAGATAAAATTTTCATAATTTTGGGGAAAAGGATACTCGATCTTAATATGCAGCGGTAGGCGAACTAGTTTAAATTTATGATGTAAACCATACCAAGCTTGAAATTCTGAGTCTATGCCTTTTAAAACTGAAAAAATATCTCCGCTAGTAACCAATTCAAAATTTTCAACTTTTTGAGAAAAAGCCTGCGCCATTTTAGCAGTTTGAATTGAGTGAGCCATTTTTGATGGTAGGTTTCCTTTAGATACATAAATTAGAGATTTTAGCGTTTCCATTTTACTTTCTTTGATAGGTATTTTTTGATGATGCCAATGATTAGTACATGCAAAACCTATATACTATTACTCGTATTTTCATGCTTAACCTTTCGCTTTGATAGCGCTAGTATATATAATATTTACGATCGCAAAAACACTAGTTAAATCGAGTCACTTCTTTTTTTGGAAGATTGTTAGTTGCTTTTGCTAAAACTTCAGACACAACCTCTGTGTATCGAGCAAGACTGAATGTCTCTAATACTTTTTCACGAGTTTGCTTCCAGTCTACAGAATAAGCCGAACCGCTAGCGATCGACAAAATTGATTCAGCAATCGACTCAGGTGTGTTTTCGCAAGTCCATAGCTCTGTTTCTGGATTAAAAAACTCTCTCAAAGCTGGGGAATTCATGGTTAATGTAGGTAATCCTAATGAGAGGGCTTCAATCAACTTATTAGGAAGAGCATGATACGCCTTATCTGTATTACCAAAAATACCTAATGCTAGATCGCAATAATTAACTAGATATTTAGGTAAGGAACCATTAATAAAGTTTAAGTCTTTCCTTAAAAAAACTATAGATTCAAGATGATATGACCGAACTTTTTCTACATAATCGTAAAAAGCTTTATTGTCTATACCAAAGAAGTTACAAGTAAAATGCAAGTTTCTTTCTCGCAAAATTCTTATTGCTTGTAATATGTTATCCAATCCATGTAAAGGAATAAATGTTCCCCACCAACAAATATTTAATTTACCATCTTGCATCCAGCTTCTATTGGGGAGCAAACAAGAAACATTACACAGAGGAGCTATATAAACTTTTTTTCTGTCAATATCAGTATTCAGAATCTGTTCCCAGTAAGTTAACTCTTGATTAGAGCTATGAATGAGATAGTCTGATTTCTTTAACGCTAGTATATCTTTTTCAATATATGATTTAGCGAGTTTACTTCCATCACCAACTCTTTTTCTGTCCCTCACTTCAGTATCGTAAAGCGAGATATACATTTCAACTATGACTTTTTTCCTAAAAAGCTTTGCTGCAAAGATGGTACTTTTGATGAAAATAGTATTCATTGGTAATAAGTAAATTACATCCGTAAATGCAGCTTTTATTAAAAGCTCAACCCAGTAAAACTTAGTTAATACTTTTTCAATTAACGAGCTTTGCATCCTTAAGTTTATATAATAAAAGCTAGGACATAATTGAGAAACAAAATAATTTTTGGAACTAGATAGAAACTCGATGAGAGCTTGAGAACGACGATCTACGCGAGAAATATTGCCACAGAGCAAAACCTTGGCTTGATTGATGGGTGCTAGCATTGAAGTAATATTTTTGAGAATTGAACTATTGGCGAAAATACATGAAACTATTTTTTAAGTACCGTGTTTTATTTTTGCTTGAAACGTTGAAATGTCTCACTTTAAATAGTGAAAGAAATGAGCCAGCTTTTGTAATAATTTTGTTAGTGCAAGCTGTATCTTAACAATTGCATCTATGCAGGAATGAAAGACGTAGCTTAATAGAAATTAAATATCATGAAAAACTCGAATTGCTACTTTGTAAATTGCAATATATTATCCAGGCTTTCATACTGTCTAATGAAACTTCCGACTTAACTAACAGTATGTACTTGTTTGCACGATAAATATTTCAGACTCTGACTGGTGTTGCTTAAGTGCACTCTTAGTGTCTTCTCTCACAATCCATAACACCACGATCTATAACGCCCATAGCGCTACTTTACTTGTATTAATAATTTAGTCTTGATAGTTAAATTAGTCAAACGAAACCCTACCGAATAATGTTTTTTAATACCATAAATTTAATAATTATATTTCTGCTTTATCATCATGTTCAGTTATAAGTCAGTTTTTGTCAATACATAAAAGTTACAGAAAAGTTCAGGACAAGAAGCGAAATTGTCTTTACAAATATGCAAAACGCAAACATCAAACACAAGACAAGGAATAGGCTCCATCTTACTATTCCGCTTTGTGAACTACGGTTTACTGGTGCTAGCACTGCTCGATCTCCTAGAGATACTCGTCCCCATGCGCTTGCTAAATTCAGTGGAATTTTTGTGACCAGCACCGTTGTTAGTGCTTGACACTTTGCAGCTTCAAATCAAAATGGATGCTCGCACCCAATTGTCAATCTTGTTTTATTACAATTCCTTAACCTTTAATGCAGCTTGAAGATATTTATCAATATTTTGCCAATCCTCCAGAGATTTATCTTTGCCAAGAGCAAGCAGTTTGTTATATCCTGTCGGTCTTGCTTGAGGGTGAATCTTATGGCTCTGGATTGATTCAAAAGCTCGAACGTGAAGAGTCTCGCTATCGCCTCTCCGATACCGTGTTGTATGCAGCGCTGAAATTTCTCGAAGATGAAGGAGCGATCGCGGGGTACTGGCAAAAACTAGAGGGTCGCGGTCGTCCCCGACGGATGTTTCGGCTCAATCACCAATGGCAAGATGAAGCACGAAAGCTAGCAAAATTATGGAGCGATAGCATCACCAAATATAAATAAGTCAGCCATTTAGGAGCAGAACGCCTCTGCCGCGGGATAGCTGGGCGATCGCTTCTACGATTTCATCTCCAATTTTTCAAGTAATTTAGGCAGATCCTTTTGAGATACTTGGCGATGCTCGGTTTCGATCGCATCAACCCAAGATATACTTTTCCCCATCGTTGCGGCAAAGAAAGCCCTCGACCAGCCTTTAGCTTTTCTAGCTTCTCTAATCGCAGCACCAGATGGCGGCTGTTGTTTGGGACGTTCCACGCCTCTAAGCTGGTTTGGCGATTTGGCAATCTCTGTCAACGCTGCTTCTGGTAAATCGAATCGCCATGTAGTATCTAAAAGCTGGCTCCAGAAGCCAATTGGTCTTTTCGCACCATCGTTATTTAACAACCACGCAGGACCAGTTTCTACCTCGACTCGCCATCCAGCCGCTTCAATTACTTTCAAGTCAGTCGCCAAATCGTCAGCTAGTTGCCGTCGTAGTTGCCGATCTTGCTCTGCTAGCGCAATTTTAGCCATACCATACGCAATTTGCATCAGAGATTTGCCGGAAAAGACTTTGCGGCATCCTGGCTTGACTTGAAAAATCAGCCAAATTAGCATTCGAGCTGCACCAGCATTTTGCTTACCAATGCTAAACAGCGTTTGTACTGTTTTTTTGGTAATAACTCCCGTATAGTAATAGTACTCAGACTTATTTAAAAAGTACTTCGCCCACAATCCAGGTTGAACGATGACTTTTAAACCTGTCAGCTTCGGATTGCCTGCCTTATCTGTCTCAAAATCTCTTGCAACATTGACATTCCAGATTTTTAAATCGGCTACGGTAAAGGCTCTTACCTTGCCTTGTTTTTCCCAAACTACGTGAGCTAATATCTGTGCAGGCTGTCGTACCAGGTCATACAGAATTGTCAGTTGCTCATGTCTGCATAAATCTCTACGTTTGATTAATCCGGTGTATTCCAGCAGTTGTTTATCATCTAATAGAAACTCACTTTGCCACGGATTATGCAGATTTGCAGCAGCGGCGCAATAAATTAGATGAATAGCGCCTGCTCTAGGATCGAATCGATCTATGACAGCTAAAGCTGCTGACTCAGATATGGTGTCAGGAGACAAGTTTTCTAAATTGTCAGTGACGTAGTAAGAGATCGTGCCTTTTTTGGCATCAGTTGCTTTTTCATAGCTCAAATTGTTTTGGGTTTCGGTCTTCCAGGGTAGATCGCGCTTTTGAGATAACACTTCTGCCACGCCATGCAACAAGAGTGACAAAGCGGCAAGATTCGTCTTGCCATCTGGAAACAGAGAAGCTTTCTTGAATGGTTTGGTTGGAGATTTCAGCTGCCTAGACTTCAGAAGAATCTTTTTGACAGTCCCCAATTTACTTGTCTGAGGTGATGTGGTAGTTGATTCTGTAGCGATCGTTTCTTCGCGGTCTACTTCGGTCTTGCTTGTGTCATTTTGCCGAAGAATAACTGTTTGTACTGCCAGTTGAAGCAGACTTCCAAGCCGATTACGCAGTAATTCTGGTAATTTCATTTCTTGCTTGGTATACCGATCGCATTTATCGTATTTTTTGCTCTTGCTGGAAACGCGAATTATTGCATCTCCATACAAACATATCTCGGATTTGACGATATTTTCCTACCTAATTTGGTAGACCTTGCGGAGTTTATTGAAGTATTAATGACAGGAATGCTAACTAAGTGAAAGTGTGCGAGTAAATCCGATCTATCAAAAGGCATATTCTGAAAGTAGTACTACTAAAAGTAGGCGATCGCATAAGTGCCGTCTTCATCAGCAGATTTGAGCCGATTGGATTTAGTGTAGTTCTAAAGTACTAGTATCGTCTCACTTTTTCCAAAACAGGTTGAATCAATTTGCTTTAAACAGCATCAAAATCTTAGTGAGCAAGAATCTTACAACTTTACATTTACTACCATAGCAGTGCTAAATGATTTGTAAAGTAGGCTTCTAGCCTGCTCCACGTTTATGAATCAAATAGGGTTGCTATAGCACTTAGTCACACTTTTGCTAGAAACAAGTCATACTTTTGCTAGAAACAAGTCACACTTTTTCGTTATAGGGCTTAGATTTAAAATACTTACATTAAAATCTTACATTTTCAGCTCAAGCTAAAAATGTAAGGGCTATTGAATCGAGCGAATAAGATATTTTTCTAAATCTACGGTTTTAGAGATAGCTTCAAAGTAAAATCATTGGAAATGAAGTAATAAAAAACCTTGCAGCTAGTAAACTTTAAGGAATGTTACTCAATTAAAACAGAGATTACTCGCCATAAAAAAGTCAAACATCTATCTGTATGAGTAGTGAAAAGTTCAAACTTTGATTCTGTGGATAGGTGAAAAGAATGTAATTTTGATGGCTTAATATTGGGTGACTGTTAATCATGAATTATTTCTAAGCGGAGAAGAAAGTTATGCCATTACTAAGCATTAGCGATTTCGATACAGATTATCAGCGTACCTTTGAAGGAAACGACATCAAAGGTATGGATGTTTACGGTGAAGGAGATGGGGAAAAGTTTGGTACAGTAAAAGATATTTTAGTAGACGAACAAGGTAATTTTCGGTATTTTGTTATCGACGTAGGATTCTGGATTTTTGGTAAAAAAGTACTACTGCCAGTTGGTCGCGCTCGGATCGATCGCAACGCTCATCGCGTCTATGCCAACGGTTTGACTAGAGAGCAAGCGGATCGCTTACCCGAATATACAGAAGGCATGACAGCAGACTACGATTACGAAGAACGGGTAAGAGGAGTTTATCGTACAGAAGCTTCTTTAGATGCATCAGCACCTCTAGACTCGGCATCTACTGCTGCGATGATGGGTACTGCTACGCCAACTAGCTATAACCGCGATACTTACACTTACGAGCATGACAGAGATTTATACGATACAAGCACTCATAGCGATCGCACCATTAAACTTTATGAAGAGCGGTTGATTGCCAGCAAACAGCGCCGCAAAACTGGAGAAGTTGCGATCGGCAAGCACGTTGAAACTGAGACAGAACGAGTTTCAGTTCCAATAGAAAAAGAGCGGGTCGTGATTGAAAGAATTACCCCACCCGATGCAGGTAGGGCTGTTGCACCTGGTGAAGTTGACTTCCATGAGGGTGAAGTTGCCCGTTTAGAAGTGTATGAAGAAGTTCCAGATATTCATAAAGAAGCCTTTGTTAGAGAAGAAATCAGAGTCAAGAAGGTCGTAGAACAGGAAACTGTGGAAGCACAAGAAACGATTCGCAGGGAAGAATTAGATATCGATACTGATGGTCGCCCAGTTATCAGTGACCAGTGACCAGTTATCAGTGACCAGTTATCAGTGACCAGTGACCAGTTATCAGTGACCAGTGACCAGTTATCAGTGACTAGCGATCGGTTAATTCTAACTTCTGACTCCTAACTGCTTTTTACTAGACCTCCTGCATGAATCAAAAAATCATGGATGTCATTCTGTTGGCGAAGCCTTCCCGAAGGGTACGCAACGCAGTGTAGTGAAGAATCTCCCAGATGTTTCGCTTCGCGTGTTGATGACAATTCAAGTATTCACGCAGGAGGTCTACTGACAACTGATAACTGTTCTATTCATTTGTAAATTGTAGGAGGTAGAAATGAGTTTGATTAAAAAGTTTCGAAAAATTGCGACTGTGCTGCTCTTAGTATTATTTGTGACTACAACTACAGCCTGTAGCAGTGCAGTTCAAGCCAAACAGCCAACAACAATGCTACCAACAGCTAGCCGGAGTGCAGATTACTTGCAAATAGCAAGAGGAAATACTCAAGCCGGACAAGATTTTGGTAGTTGGGTCGTGCAAACGGCTAGGGGAATGGTTAAAGATGCCTATGTGCGCGACAACAATAAATTAGGTGTTGTCATCTCACCTGAAGTTCGCCCAAACGAAGTTAAGCCATTAGCAAAATCTCTAGCTCAAGGTTTTCGCCGCAATTTCCCCAACCAAGATTTGACTGTGTTGATGTACGCACCGGATAAAAAGCTAATTTTGACAGCTAAGTACGACACTCAAACTAATCAGATTGAATACAAGTAGGTCGTTGGTCATTTGTCATTAACTATGAATGCAAATGGCGGTAGTAACAAGGAGAAAAAAATGAGTAGTAGCGACAAATATAGAAAAGAAGTCATGAACGATCTCGCTCAAGGTAATGTAGAAAACCTTGACGCTTCCACAAATTTAGAGCAAGATTACGAAAATTTTGACGATTTTGCTCAACGCTCATCTCACGAAGAACGTCGCCGCTTATTCGGTCGCTCTTTCCACCCAGACCGAATTCCCACAAATCAGATGGAACCGGAATTGCAAAAAGCGATCGCCCAGATTAAACCAAATGAAAGAGATGATGTGGCGCGGGCTTTCTTCAAGCACTTAGGTAAAAGAGGACTGCACGATCGCGATTTAGAAAAGCAATTGGGGCTATCAACTCATCACGCCAGCCGGATGAATGCCGACGATGTAAGTAAATTAGCTGCATTTGCTTATCACAACCATCCCGATATTTTTCAAGAGGTATTAGCGGAACAACCTGCGTTCGTGAAATTCCTCAGCAATCCAATGGTCGGTGCTGCATTGGGTGCGATCGCGGCTAAATGGTTGGGTGGTCGTAAGTAAGAGAAAAAGTGTTTAGGTGTGAAGGAGTGAAGTATGCCCGGGAGTGCAGATTTATCCAAATTCAGCCAGTTGAGTTTGGGTGTAGCGATCGCTTTTTTTGGTGTGGGGGTGCTACCCCAACAACTTCTGGCTGAGGAACAGAGGCTTAAGGATTCAACCGAGAAAGAGGCGGTAGCCCTAACGAGTAGCACGGCTCAAAACGAAGACATATCTTACGCTGCCGCCGATCTGCAACCGCAGGACGAATCTACCCAGGAGCTACGACTGGCGCAGCGAGAAGTTGACATCGATACTTTCTGTCGCTCGTATCCCTACAATTCTCGTTGTGCTGATTACCAGCCACCGGAGCAACGTCAGAAGCCAAAAGAGAAGCTGAGAGAAACTTTAACCGAAAAGCAGCCGCGAAGTGGCTTTGCACTCACAGGTAAAGCTGGTACTTTAGGATTTGGGTTAGAAGGAGTTGGGGCTATTTCTCCTAATTTTAACGGTCGCTTGGGAGTGAATTACTTTGATTTTGGGATTGACACCGAGCAAAGCGATATTGACTACGATGCTGACGTGCAGCTATTCAGTGTTTCGGCACTTTTAGACTGGTATCCGTCGAAAAGAAGTGACTTTAGGATTACAGGCGGCTTATTTTACAACAACAACAAAGTTGACGCAACTGCCCGCTCAACTGCAACTTTGGATATTGGAGGTGTAGAGTTTCCTGCTTCAGCCGTGGGTCAGCTAGAAGGAGAACTGACATTTCCTAACACAATTTCTCCTTACGTTGGCATTGGTTACGGTAATCCAGTCAAACGCGATCGCGCCTTCAGTTTTTCGATTGATTTAGGCGTTTTATTCGGGGGTGCGCCAGAAGTCGATCTGATTGCATCAGGACCAATAGCAGGACCAGCGTTACAACTACCAGTTGTAGGTTCGTTATTAGAAGATGCGATCGAACAGGAAGAAGACGATATCGAAGACGATTTGAGCGACTTCAAGATCTATCCCGTGCTGACTATTGGCATTTCCTACCACTTCTAATCGGTTCTGCTTGCTGATGATTGGATAGGAAAGCTCGCATAGCATTCCGATAAATTCTGAACAATCGACCAGAAATCATCAGAGATTTAACAATTCTTCTGCTGCTGTAATATAGCAATCCTATTTGATTCATGAACGTGGAGCAGGCTCCTAGCCCGCCGCAGGCTAGAAGCCTACTGTACAAATCATTTAGAACTGCTATATCTGATTTCAGGAAAATATTTCTGAAAATATTTCTATCAGTTTAGATACACAACGAGAGAAGTCAAAAATACATAACTTGCGGTATAAACGGCTAAATAAGCTATCAGTTAGCTTGGGAAATATATTGCCTCAGATGTAGCAGTATGAGCGTGCGCCGAATTCAAACGAGGTAGTCATATGTGGGAAATTGCAGAAATAGCAGGGCATGGTTTCAATAACTATTGGCTAGCACAAATTATCACAGAAGAAATTCTCACTCCCGAAGAAGCTGCCGCAGTCTTTTCGGGTCCACAATTCTTAGTGGCATTGTTTGCGGGTGTAGTGATGGCATTTGCTTTCCAACTCCTGTTAACTAACTTTACAGTCGCTTTAGGTATTTCCGCGTTAGGTGGGGGAGATGCCGACGATACAGATAATTTAGGTAGCACAGTCCGTAAAATCTCGACCGCAGTAGGTCTTTTGGCTTTAACAACTGGCGGCGTGGCTCTATTCGTTGCCAGTTTTTTAGCTGTGAAACTTAGTTTAGTCAGCAGTGCGGTATTAGGGGCAATTATTGGGGTAGTTATTTGGTCTACCTATTTTTCTATCCTGTTGTGGTTAGGCTCAACTACAGTTGGTTCGCTGATCGGTTCTTTAGTTAGCACTGCTACCTCTGGCTTTCAAGGACTGGTAGGGACAGCAACCGCAGCTTTAGGCGCTAATGTAGCCAAGAATCAAGCTGTGGATACAGCTGAAGCGATCGCCGCCGCAGTTCGGCAAGAATTCACTACAGGACTCGACCCAGACGCGATCGGTAAGACTCTACAAAAGTCTTTGGGAAATTTACAACTACCGCAACTGAATTTAGACGAAATTCGCGGTCAGTTTGAAAATATCCTCAAAAACTCCGATCTAAAATCTGTGGCTGATAGCGACGTATTACGTAACATTAACCGCGAGACATTTGCAGATTTAGTCAGCGATCGCACGGATTTATCCAAACAAGATGTGAATCGGATTGTAGACCAGTTACAAGGCGTTTGGCAGCAAACGATCGGTACAGGCGAAGTAGATCCGCAAGCTCAATTAAGTCAATTTATTAAAGAAGCTTCTCCCGAACAACTCAATTCCAGCGAACTCAGCGAACAACTGGAACAATTGGTACAAAGCACCCAATCGAATGAAAAGCAAAGCAACGGTTGGGGGAATCGAGCTGTGCAACTAGGTGTCAGCGCCCTCACCACCGCAGTACTCGAAAGAACCAATCTGGCTGGAATTGATGTGGAAAATATTTCTGGTCAACTGCAAAAATTCATCGATAAGTTGCCAGAAGTAGACCGAGACAAGATTTCCGGTCAGTTACAGCAATTTAAACAGCAGGTGCAACAGCAAGCGCAAAAACTACCAGCACAGCCAAACAGCGCCATCCGCAGCGATGTAGATGATTATCTGCTGAAATCTTACCCGTGGCATCTCAACCGCGAAACGATTAAGCAAGAATTTAGAGACGTTATCTACGATGCGCAAGCAGATCCAGGTAAAGTTAAACAAGAGCTAGAGCAGCTAGATAAAGATTATTTCACACAAAAACTGAATCAACGCGGCGATCTACTTGAGAACAAAGTCCAAGAAGTTGCCCAGCAATTAGAAGAGATCCGCACCGAGATTTTAGCTACGGTTTCTGCTGGTGCGTCACAAGCGCAATCGCAAGACCTGCGTAGCCGTGTAGAAAATTATCTGCGATCGACTGGCAAGGAAGAACTAAATCCCGAAGGGATTGAGCGCGACTTCCAAACTCTTCTAGAAGATCCAGAAGCGGGTGTGGAAACACTCAGCGATCGCCTATCGCAATTTGACCGCGATACTTTGACTCAACTGCTCAAACAACGCCAGGATATTAGCGAAGAGGAAGCAAATAATATTGTCGGTCAACTCGAAAGCACTCGCGATCGCGTTGTCAACAAAGCCAAAGAATTGCAAGAACAGGCGCAAGCTAAAGCAGCAGAAGTAAGGCAGAAAGTAGAAGAGTATCTTCGCAATACTAATAAAGAAGAACTCAACCCTGAAGGCATCGAGCGCGATTTCCGCACCTTGCTAGAAGATCCGCAAGTGGGAATTTCTGTATTACGCTCAAGATTATCGCAGTTCGATCGCGAAACCTTAGTAGCATTACTATCGCAACGTCAAGATTTGAGCGAGGAGCAAATAAATCAAACTCTCGATCGCTTAGAATCAGTCCGCGATAATATCTTACAAGCACCGCAACAGCTCACAGGCAAAGCCAAAGAGCAATACGACAAAACGACAACGGCGATTTCTGAATATCTGCGTAACACCAACTTAGAGGAACTCAATCCTGAAGGCATCCAGCAGGATTTACGTAAAGTATTGGAAGATCCTCAAGAGGGAGCCATAGCATTACGCGATCGCTTGTCTCACGTCGATCGGGAAACCTTGGTGAAACTACTGTCGCAACGGCAAGACTTGAGCGAAGAACAAGTCAATCGAGCAATCGACTCTGTAGAAGAAGCAATTAACAGCATTGTGCAAGCACCACGCCGTTTGGCAAGCCGCGTCCAACAGCAGGCGATCGATTTTGAGACAACTTTAGAAAGTTACTTGCGGAATACGAATAAAGAAGAACTCAATCCCGATAGCATTAAGCGCGACTTGCAACTATTGCTCAACGAGCCTCGTGCTGGATTAGGTAGTTTTGGCGATCGCCTCTCGCACTTCGATCGTTCGACGATAGTGGCTTTACTCTCTCAAAGAGAAGATATTTCGGAAGAAGAAGCAAATCAAATTGTCGATCGCATCCTGACTGTACGTAACTCTGTTGCCGAGCAAATTGAGAAAATTCAGCGTAGCGTACAGTCTGTTATCGACTCAGTTTTCGATCGCATTCGCAGCTACCTCAACTCGCTAGAGCGTCCCGAACTCAACTACGAGGGAATTCAGCAAGACTTCACCACCTTGTTTGACGATCCGCAAGCGGGATTTGATGCTCTACGCAATCGCTTGAGCCAATTCGATCGCGATACACTAATCGCCGTGTTGAGTTCTCGCGAAGATATTTCCCCAGCCGATGCCGAGCGGATTGTGGGTCAAATTGAAGGTACGCGCGATCGAGTGCTGCATCAAGCCGAACGCATTCAGCAAGAAACGCAAAAACGGCTGGAAGCTTTGAAACAACAAGCACAGGCAACAGCAGTAGAAACCAAAAAAGCCGCATCTGGTGCAGCTTGGTGGTTGTTTGGTACGGCTTTGACTTCTCTTGTCGCATCTGCGATCGCCGGAGCGTTAGCCGTGAACGGGATCGGTGGATTGTTTTAAAGTTTCCACTGGAATTTTGAAATTGGAGCAAAAAAATGACTTTAGGCTACCACAGACGAGCAGTAGGCACATTTGAGCGGCGTAAAGATGCGGAACGCGCCCTGAATGAATTAAAGCATTCTGGTTTTGGGATGGGTCGGGTTTCCATCATCGCCCAAGATGCAGACAGCAAACCTGATATTGCTGGTGTAGATGTAGAAGATCGCGATCGCGTCGGGAACAAAGCCGATGAAGGTGCTGCTACTGGAGCGGTGACAGGCGGAGTTTTAGGCGGACTGACTGGTTTATTGGTCGGACTAGGCACTTTAGCAATTCCTGGTGTTGGTCCAGTGATGCTAGCGGGCGAAGTTGCTACAGCCCTGGCTACAACTGCGGCTGGTGGTGCGATTGGTGCGGCTGCGGGCGGTTTGCTAGGCGCACTAATTGGCTTGGGGATTCCCGAGGAAAGAGCCAAAGTTTACAGCGATCGCGTTTCTAGAGGACATTATTTAGTTATTGTGGATGGCACTGACGACGAAATCGCCCACGCAGCCAGAATTCTTGGCGGTGGCGGGATTCAAGAATGGGGTGTATATAACAACCCAAATGCGACCACTACCCGTACCGATGTTGTGACTGATGTAGCGCGGATAAATTCGACTAGACCGGCTTACCGCACCGAAGGCATTGTCGATAACGTCAATACAGCTAACCCCACCTACCGCACCGAAGGTAGTGTTGACGATGCTCCTGAAGTCATTATTGTCGATCGTCGGGACGAGACTCACTGAGAACCAGCATAGTATTGACTAATGGGTGGAAGGACATACTGTCAGTGCGATACTATAGCGATTCTCGTTATGATGCGATACATTCGTAGGGGCGCACAGCTGTGCGCCCCTACAGATCTTGTATTTCATCGAATTGAAAAAGGCTATATCTCGCTCGGAAACTATAGCAGTTCTAAATGATTTGTAAAGTAGGCTTTTAGCCTGCGGCAGGCTAGAAGCCTGCTCCACGTTCATGAATCAAAACTAAAATTTCAGACAGCTAGCTTAGTAGCGGGAACGTCTTTTCCGCTGCTTATGCTTAGCGAGTTCCTTACGTTTATGTTTTTCAATTGGCGTTTCAAAGTGACGATGTTTCTTGATGTCTAAAAAAATCCCTGCTTTAGAAACTTCGCGCTTAAATCGACGCAAGGCTGACTCAATTCCTTCATTTTCACCCAAAATAATTTGTGCCATCTATTCTCCTCTCAATTGAGTAAGTTAAAATAGAATTTGGGCAATTTATCCTGAAATTAAGTTGTTAGCAAAAAAGGGTAGACTCCCGATCTACCCTTAAACCTTAGAGTTAAATTATCTGTCTTAAAGCTTAGTAGCGACTAGAGAAATTACCTCTGCGATTACCACCGAATGAGCTTCTGTCTTCTCTAGGCTTTGCCTTATTAACCTTCAGGTTGCGCCCCATCCATTCAGCACCATCAAGAGCATCAATGGCAGCTGTTTCTTCAGTATCTGTATCCATTTCCACAAAAGCAAAACCGCGCATCCGACCAGTTTCGCGATCGGTTGGGAGTTGCACCCGCTTTACAGAACCGTACTCTGCAAAAGCAGCACTGAGGTCTTCTGGCGTTACCTCGTATGATAAATTGCCGACATATATAGACATATGATTGTCTCCAAAATCAAAAGGTGTAGAGATTTAGATTTCGGAGAGAAGCCTGTTAATGTTAAAAACAAACGATATAACCGAATTTTAGTCTCACCCACTATACTAGCGCACTATTGAACTCTCGCACGAGAGCGATCGCGTTGGAATGGGTGTATTGAATACATTTTAGTTAGTGATAAAAGACCTTCGCCATATTTTAACAAGCTGTGTAGACGCTCCCTCCGGCATCGCTAGATGTATGCGCTCAAAAGCCTTTGATGCTTTGTTTTGTGGAACTTTGCTCTTGATTTATCTAGTTGGGATCTAGTCAAAAGATAGATAACTCCGATTGAGTGCGGTCAAGACTAGTCGTTGAAATATTCAAGCAGATCGACAGAAATATTTTGTTATAATAATTTACATACGCTTACACGAGGGCATCCATGCGCTACACCGATAAAGAAGGGAATACCCTCAACCTGAATGAATGTATGACTGCCGATAGCTTCTTGATGGAGCCTGACGTTTATACCTGCGAACCACTGGAAATGCATTTCAACCAAAACGGAGATCTCAAAGCCGGAAAGAGACCGAAGAAAGCAGTAGTTAGCAAATCTTTGTAGTGGCGATTAGCTCAGTATGACAATAGCGAGCGAACTAGGTATCTAACCTCAGACAAAGATATCTAGCTAGACTCTATCTTCTAGTTTTCGCCCCAGTGGGGCAGGAGTCAGCGATGAATCAGCCCATTAAATTATCTATAGAGCAAGAATTTAGCCTCAGAAGCTTTGCCGACCAAGTGCAGCAGATGTCCCGCGAACAAGCCCAGGAATTTTTGATTGTGCTGCATAAGCAGATGATAATTCAGAAAACAATGTACCAGGAATTTCTGAAGCATGAGTGGCATCTGGACTAGGATCGCGCTTTTGGGGCAGAGCTGGTGAGAAAGCGCCTCCAAAACCTCTATCTACCTGCTTTATCCAATATATCTGGTGGTAATTCAATCTCTTTTGAAGCTGTGCGGCTACAGCTATTAGCCAACAATCGGGTACAGATTTGGGCTAATGCCAATCTAAGCAACGGCGAACTCGTGCCGATTAGTCTGAGTGTAACCATAACCATCGAGCGACGATGCCGCCTTGCTTTTTGCGAACCGAAGTTTGAAGCAGATAGCGTACCAGAATCTCGACGAGAAATCTCTCAAACCCTAAGCATCATATTGGTAGAAATTTTAGATCGCATGGTCGATTTGGAGCGCTTCGATCTCGATGGCATCACGCTCCGACTCAACCAATTGGAAACCCAAGAAAAACTATTGATTTTCAGCGGCTACGCCCAAATTGAGCGCATCCCCGCCAACTCCTAGTTTGCTAGTAAATCACGTGCTGACATGCATCAGTGCTTTAACTGGTAGCGTCGCTTCTGCCAGTGGGTCGTAGCCTAGTTGCTGGGTAATTCGCTCTCTTGCTAAAGCGCGGTACTCCCAGAAATGCTCTCCAGCCGCACACAGCCCCAGATACATATTCAGAACTTGAGGTTTGGTACGCACGATTACCCACAACTGTCGCCAAAATTGCGCCCGAATTTCAGCTCGTCGCCAGCCCTGATGCCAGATCAACCGTGCTAATAGCCGCAGCCCCTTGCCTGGAGCAAAGTGCATACTCTGCTTTCGCCCAGCCGGGGGAACAATGTTAAGGCATTGCTCAAAACAGCGCTTGAGATAGTTTGCGGGTTCGTACAACGTCCAGAAGCCTTCTACATACTCTCTAGCAATTTCAGCAACTGGTCGAGTGGGGATGAAATTCATCAACGTGTTTTGATCCCCGACTGGGGTGATACCGATGCCCTCTAATAAACGCTGTTCTGCTTTCAGCCGATTCCAAAGGGCAGTATTAGGCAAGGCTTGCAAAATTCCCAGCATCGGTTGAGGAATACTAGTTTGTTCCACAAATGCTTGAATTCGTTCTCCAGCGCCCGAGCGTTCTCCGTCAAAGCCCAGGATAAAACCTGCGTAAATCAATAATCCTGCCTGATTAATCTTGCGACAGGCTTCTATTAGCGGGTTACGGGTATTTTGCAACTTGCGAGTGGTTTGCAGGCTATCAGTATCTGGAGTTTCGATACCAAGAAAGACGGCGTAGAACCCTGCTTCTTGCATGAGTTGTAGCAGTTCATCATCCTCTGCTAGGTTAACCGAGGCTTCAGTGATGAATGTGAAGGGATAGCTGCGTTCCTTCATCCAAGGAATCAATTCTCGTAGGAACCGTTTGACATTGCGCTGATTCCCAATAAAATTGTCGTCAACGATGAAAAGCGACCCCCGCCAGCCTAAGTCGTAGAGATTTTGCAACTCTGCTAAGGTCTGACTTGGTTCCTTAGTGCGCGGTTTACGACCATAAAGCGTGATAATGTCACAGAATTCGCAGTTGAAGGGGCAGCCGCGAGAAAACTGAATTGCCATCATGAAGTAGGCATCCCGCTGGAGCAGATCGAAGCGGGGAATCGGGCTAGTGGTAACGTCAGGCTTCTCGGTAGCGCGAAATATTCCTTGTTGTTGACCTTGGGAAAGTGCTTCTAGAAATTGCGGGATAGTTAGCTCGCCTTCATCCAGTACCAAATAATGCGCTCCAGAGGCGAGGGCATCTTGAGGAACTGAAGTTGGATATGGTCCCCCCACTGCCACCTTCTTGCCCAACCGTACAGCTTTTTGAATCAGGGCGTGGAAGTCCGGTTTCTGAACCAGCATGGCAGAAAGAATAACCATGTCGCACCACTGCCAATCGCCATCTGTTTCCTGGTTGACATTACGGTCATAAAACCTAATTTCCCAATCCTTTGGCAGCATTGCTGCAACTGTAATAATTCCCAATGGCGGAATGACTGCTTTGAGTCCAGCCATTTCCATACAGCGATCGTAAGACCAGAAAGACTGGGGAAAACAAGGGTAGAGCAAGAGTGCCTTCATATACGAAGTTTCCTTGTATAGACTGGATTTTAAGTTTGAAGAAGCGCGATCGCATCAGTGATTTCTACTTCTGATGGGAATAGGAAAGCCTTTGACACTACAATCAATAATGGTTTCAGATATTTGCTTTAGATTAACGTAAGTGCAACTTCTACCTGCTACACTTAGCATTTTACTGAAATCAAGCCCACGTTCAGCAGGCAACATAGCATTAGCCTCTGCAACAAGCTAAGATTCGAGTGCGCGTTATGAGGCTGTTGGTGGTAAAACAATTTTTCGAGCTAACCCCATTTGCTTCAAAAGCAGAATTGTCCACCAGGTCAGATCGATTTCCCACCACTTCCAACCCGCTTTTGCCACGTTGGGATAGGCATGATGGTTGTTGTGCCAGCCTTCCCCGTAGGTGAGAATTGCTGCCCACCACAGGTTACGAGAATTATCATCGGAGTCATGGCTGCGGTAGCCAGTGATATGACTTGCAGAGTTGATCAGCCAAGTACTGTGCCAGAGCAAGACTGCTCTTACGAATAGTCCATAGATAACGAATGACCAACCCCCAAGCAGGTATAGTCCAACTCCGAGTGGGATTTGCAGCAACAGATAGTAGCGATCGAGCCAACGGTAGAACGCATCTTTTGCTAAATCCGGTGCAAATTTCCGGTTGGATTCGTACTCAAAAAACTCTGGACGTTTGTACAGCAGCCAACCCATGTGGCTCCACCAGAAACCCCGTTTTGCAGAGTAGGGTCTTTGTCAATGTCTTCGGTGTATGCGTGATGTCTGCGATGTCCTGCGACCCAAAAGAGCGGACCACCTTGCAACGCTAGCGAACCGATCAGGGCGATCGCGTATTCCAATCCCTTCGGCACTTGCAAACTACGATGAGTCAGTAATCGATGATACCCCAAGCAAATGCCAATACTGCCAAATAACCAATGGAGGAAGATTGCTACTCCCAGAGCCGACCAGGAGAAAAACCAGGGTGCTAATAAAGCTATAGCATGAACTGCCGCAAAAAACGTTATGCTCGTCCAATTCAGTACGAGCGGCTGACCGTTCTCGCGGTCAGTTTCAACCATATTCGTCGTCATGAAAACCTTACTTATGACTTATGTTTCTCATCCTAGCCAAGTGTTTTATCGCTCGTATCCGCCTAGAGTTTGAAGTAGCTGTACTGCTAAAGTAGAGAACTACAAATTATTGGAGGGTTAAGTCGAATACAAACTATCTTCACAACTTCAAGCTGTTGAGCTTGGCAATAACTATAGCAGGTCTCAGAGCTTGAGCTGGTTGGTCATTGCGATCGCTATACAGTGGTTGATAAACTGGCATTTTTTGGTAACAGTGACTACAACGCCAGTAAATTCCTGCCAAATCTATATGACGGAGCAAAATGTATGAACAACAAGGGCATGTAGACTTCCTCAATCTAGATTGCCCAGCATACACGGCTAGATTCTTTCGACTGTTTTCAGTTGTATAAGGAGTCAGTGATTGAAGAGACTTATTTAATAAAACTTGCATTTTTCTAACCTATGTTTGTTAATATTCGATTTAATTTTTATCTGGGATCGCAGCAATCTACAGCTGAATCCATAGCTCTTATCTGCACTTCTAGTTTAAACTCTCTCAATTAAGCCCTTAACTATCTCTTTTTTCGGAAGTGACTGCGATCGCAATTCTGAAGCAACAAAGCGGGCAAAGTCAGATGAGACAATTAGGAGGAATTAAAATAAAGATCGTTTGAATCTCGCGGTAGTAGAAACCTACTCGCAACAGTACGCATGTCCCATTTTTCTCTGCACTGCTGCGTTCTTGTATATTAAGCAGCTAGAGAAACCAAAAAGCAATTGCTTCCCGCTGGAAATTTTTTCTACAAGCGGCTCAACGAAACATCTTTTAACTCAATCCTAGCTCTATTCACTGTGAGGATACGACCCATCCATTCAATGCCTCTCAGCATCTGAACTGCTGATATTTCTTCGGCACATGTTTCCATTTCTACTACGGCAAATCCTCTGTTCTTGCCAGTTTTATGATTTGTAGGTATATGAACCTGTTTCACAGTTCCATACTCTAAAAATATCCGCTTGAGCTCGTCTTCTTCAACCTCAGAAGATAGATTTTCTATATAAATTGACATGCAATACCCCCCAAACCTATTAGGTGTAGAGCTTTAGATTCGGGAAGATGTCTATGGCAGAGTGTCTAATGCTTAGTCACGTAGCCGAAAATAATTCTCGTTAATTTAATCTTAGCATAAAATGCTCGATCGCGCTTAAAGAACTAATTCTTGAGCAGCTTTTTCAGTAGCTTTTTAACTTCCTCAACCTCGCGTTTAACAATCAATACAAAGCTTCTACCTTTTGTCGAAAGGCAATTAAAGCGTGCTTGCCATGATGCTCTTTAAGTGCCAAGAAAATAGTATCTGAGACTTCTGGCGACACAATTGTCTTGATTTCAATATTAGTGTTGTAGCCTGCCATGTCTCCCAAGCGTCTGCCGTGACCACCCTCACCCTGCACTTGAATAATAGTGTAGCCACTAACATTGTGGCTTTTCAGTAATTGGACAATGCTATCTTTGAGTACTGTTTCACCGATAATAGTAACTAGGACGGCAGATTGGGTTGGGGTGGCTTCGGGTGACATATAAAACTCCACTTTAGTATTAGGTTCTACTCTGGGTCATTTAACCAATTTTATCCGACCAGACCGACCAAAGCTTAAATTGCTCGGCAGAATTCGATCGGAGTTATGTTACATAGACCTAAAATACTTAAATCGATAGCCCTTGCTCTACTGCATAGCACCGATTAAGTAGTCGAAATAAGCACCAACTTCGCCAGCGTCTTCTCCAGACATCATCGTGCTAGTGACATTCTTCATGGCTCGGACGCTCTCGACGACAGCTTCGATAGGAGTCCCCAGAGATCTGTACATTTGGCGGACACCAATCACCCCAATTTCTTCAATTGGCGTAGCATCACCAGCCACAATAGCGTATGTAATCAAACGTAGATAGTAATCCATGTCCCGCAAGCAGGTTGCAGTCATTTCCCGACCGTAAGCATTTCCCCCAGGAGAAACGATGTCCGGTCGCCTTTGGAACAGTTGACTTCCAGCTTGTTTGATAATGCCTTCTCGATTAGCTGTCAGCGCTTGAGCAAGGCGCAGCCGGCGATCGCCACTCTGGGCTAAGATCTTAATCTGCTCCAATTCGCCAGGGGTAGGATAGCGAGTTTCTGCGTCTGCGTTAACAATCAACTTCTTGACAATACTCATGAATGGATTCCTTTAAAGAAATGAGAGCGAATTTATTCAAACCATCGCGATTCAATGTAAATATTAGGTCTATACTTTTTGTTGACTTAAACCTAATAGGGCGATCGCTTCTTTCTATTCAGTGCATTTTATTTCCTATTTTGAAATCTGAATATCTGACTAAATTCGGTTTACACCAAGGAGCGAAAAATCTCTAGTAAGGAGTTGCGGGCTTCAGAACGCGGTATGGCTGCCCTGAAGTACTAACCACATAAGGATGACAGCTTGAACCTGACTCAGCAAGTCGTGTAGTTTCTCACCCTCGCGAAAAACGAAGTATGAATCCCTTCGGCTTGATATCCCGATCTGGGTAGTCCTTTAAGTCAGTCCAAGAGTGTATATGAGGATATCAGCTCTATCTATTGATGTTCATATAGAATATCGCTGCCGAGCCACCAATGCAGATTGTCTCGAATTTTATTTTGTAGTGATGTCTTGAGATTAGAAATAGCTCCAAGAATTAGTTAAATTTAACTGTGTATTAATTTGTTAAGCTCGAAAGGTTCATGACAGCTTATTTGTCAGTGAAGCTGACCTAGCCAACGGCAAAGGCGCGATCGCGGTCAGCATCATTACAGGGTAACTGCTAACTTATAGAAGATTCCAGAAGTGAAGAAAGCCTTGACTAGAAAATACTTCAATTAAGATGACAGACAAAAAACCAATCATTGCTAAACGACCGTTCCAAATTTCAGATTGGGGAGTAAATCCCCAAAGCCAAGCATTGCGATCTTTAAGCGAAGAAGAAGTAAGATTTGTGTTAGCAGACATAGTTAATACTCCAATTTTTGTTAGCGATTTGCTTGGTGATGTAAAGTCATTACTATTTCTTGGTTTTCAGCAAACCAAAATCTTGCTCTATTTGCCAATCCTTTTTCAGAATTCCTTTGTATATCATGTTCTGAATTATCATGTGCTTGTACTGCAAAATCGATAACTCTTGAGCTTGTTCGCGAGACATTTGCCTTACTCGGTCGGCGAAACTTCTGAAGCTAAATTCCTGCTCTAAAGTTAATTCGCTAGTTCGATCCATCGCTGCCTCCCGTACCCAATTTAGGGTGAAAACTGTCAGCCAATGTTGCATTAGGAGCTAGAAATCTAAATCTGAAATCAATCGACTCCTAATGTTAACGACTTGCCAAAAGCAAAGGCAGTTAACGGAATTGACGTAGCGATCGCAACAGTAAAGACATCTTGGAAAGCATTACAACATTACTCTCCAGATATGGGATACTCAGATAGAAAATCGACTCTTTAATCGGATAGATATCGCACGTACCTTGGCGATTAGAGGCACACAGAGCTATTTCTCCTACTTTTCACCTCGCACAATCAATGTAACATACTATTTACATATTTAGATACTTAGAGCTGATTGTGATGTTGCTTCTACCTTTACCAACAACTCTGGGTAGTGATATGGAAGTAGTGATGAGGTATAATCCTTGCCCTACAACGATTTCAGGCAATATTTGTAACATATAAAAA
>NZ_RSCK01000040.1:22527-58144 GCF_003991895.1 Chroococcidiopsis cubana SAG 39.79 | reverse complement strand
ATTCTGGAAGCGTAACAAAACAGTATGCTTTTGTAATATGAGTTTAACAATAGATAGCTTAATGAGAATTAGCAACAAGAAAGTAAGTTTATAAGCGGTTTAAACCTCAATAAACGAGTCATTCAGAAAAGATGTATTTCAATGTAGTATAAATCATGCTGATTTGTTACGCTTCCAAAGTACACTGTTAAAGAGGAAGATATTACTATAAAATGGTTTGGCGATTCTATTGAAAGTTTCAAAGATCGCCAAACAGGAAAAACAATGTATCTAAACAATACTCCATATGCCGAAACGAAAAACTGCTTGAACGAAAATGTTGAGCGCAGTCCCCATCTAAACTTTGTTCTAGATGGGGTGCATTCAAATGTATGCTTCCAACCGCGTTCTTAAAATATGACAACTCCTATCTCTATCTCTCCCCAAGATTGTTCTCCATTGGGTTTACTCATTCTAGAGTACATGCAGACGCACCAACTCACTTTTGCTCAAATGGCTGAGCGCCTGAATATATCTCGTGCTGCGCTCAAAATCACTTGCTCCAAATATGGCAACCCAGGTACGCGACTCTTACCACAATTGGCTCAAGTACTCGGTCAATCTGAACAACAGATTGAGCTATTGGTTCTGGAGAACGAGGCAGTACAAATAAAACAACGCAATAGCTGAAAATCTACACTTGTAATCGGACAATAGTTTTACGACGATCGCAAGCATTCCACGATCTGCAACAAGTACGTTAGTTTTAGCTACTTAAGATGAACAACTTCTTGGTTAATTTAATTTTAGCTGCACTAGCCGTATTCATTCTCGCCCCAGTTGCCAATGCGATGCACGAAGATTTACATATGCGCTTCATCAAGTTTTTTGTAGTGATAGCTCAAACTAGTAAAGTAGATGCAGAAAATGCTTTCATAATTTTCCAAGTGATAATGAGAGCGTAACAAATCAGGATGCTAAAGACGAACTTTCTGGTAGGATAGTTCTAGAGATTGAGCAAGATGGAGAGCGATTGCAGTGGAGTACGAGTTACGCATCATCGAGCGAAAAAGTCGCAGTTTCTAGTCAAGAAGTAGTCAAGCGCGAGACGCTCTCCATCTATAATGTCAAACGCCCAAAATTAATTTTAGATTTAGGGTTGCGTCATGCCGAACAGATTTCACTATTGGAAAAAGTACAAAATGCAGTATTGGTCGAACAATCTATCCTAATTGAGCCAGAAACCAAAGTGTGTCCTGTCTGTGGTCAAAAGCTGAAGAAGAATGGTCATCGCACTTCCAAATTACATGCTGTCTGAGCGCGACCATGAACTACGGATCCAAAAGCACAAGTGCAATAATCCAACATGTAACTGGCAAGGTTCTCCGACAGTAACATCTCTATTTGGCACGAATATTCATCCTGATTTAGCCAGGCTACAATGCGAACAAGGAGCAAGGTACAGTTATAGAGAAGCTGAGAAGAATTTAGAGAAAATCAACTGCAAGCCGCGTGGGATTAACAATCATACTCAAGTCAAACGCATCAGTGGAAAAGTTGGGGAAGTGTTAGCTAATCAGAATTTTCAGATGCCTGCACCAGAAGAATGTGCGGCAGAAGCTACCCAGTTGATTGTTCAAGTTGATGGCGGGCATATCCCGACCCAGGAGAAAGGGAAGCGTAGTTTTGAAGCATTGTCAGCTATTGTCTACAAACCAGAAAGTATCAGAGAGATTGATAAAACCCACCGGCAGATTATTGATAAAAACTGTGTAGTTTCAGCCCGAAGCGATCGATTAGAAACAATTAAAGCTTATCTGGTATTGAGCCGAGATACGTGTAAAAACCTGTAAGATGGTCTGGAAACCGTTGGTATATTTAGGTTTCAAAGATTGCGGATCGCCCATCTTTACTCGCTGAACCAGAAACAAAGTGGATAAAGTTCCAACTCCTCAATCAAATTCAGTAGATCAAAAAGCCGAACTTAGTGCAGCAATTCAAGCCAAATAGTCATGCTAATCGATAAGCTTAGCTTATAAATTTTACAGTCAGGCGCTGTCAGCATATTGTAAAGGGATGTAAATAGTTTCTACTACTTGAAAAATTCGGTCTATCGCTTGCCTTAAAAAGGCTAACATCTGTTTAAGTGGAAAGAGCTTTCTATAAATTAATCGTCCTCCTTTTTGACACAAGTAGAAAAGCTATACCTACAAAAAGTAACCGAAGAGTTGGCTTTTTAGTTGTCGTTCTAATGCGACATACATTTTTGAGTCGGTAACTACTTTCAATTCCAAAACGTTTTCGATAATCTTGATGAAGATAAGCTAAACTGATGTTTAATTGATGCACAACATAGACAAAATATTCCAAACCTCGTTTCTTCCGCTTGCCCTTTCTATATTTACAAATAATTTGCAGGTCTAGAGTCACTGACTCTTCTTTCGTTTTTGACATGACATAAGTAGCTTGATAGCTCTTTCTGCCTTGAAGAAATTGCTTAATTCCTCCTTTTTTTCCTCTAATAATAGCTGGTAAAATCAGAGGAATATGGAGTGCTTGCAACCAGCGAATGACAGCAATACTAAAAAACTCTCTATCTAAATAAAGCTTTTTAACTCTTATCTTTAACAGGGAGAGTTCGGCGAGAAGATAAGTTATAATAGCAACTTTGGTGTCTAACCACCTGACTCCTCTAATTGCCAATGTGACTCTTTTTCCCTTCTTAATCACGTACAAAGTGGCATAAGCATAAAAAGAGCATGTTCCAAGTTTAGCCTGACTTCGATAGATAAACGGGGCTTCTGACTCTGAAGGTTTTCCATAATAAGGAATTAAGTTAAAATCGATAGCTAAAGACTGCTTCTTTTTGCTTAATCCCTTAGGAATTTGGCTTTTTAGAGAAGAATTAAGTTGTTGCTCTAAGTCTATAAAATTATTGATTTTTCCTAAATGATACCTAATATTATTACTTGTCGTAACTTGCTTCAACTGTTTAGCTGTATTTTCAATTGTGTCGTGAGTCGCAGCTGCTCTTAACAGGATTTGGAATAAAGTTTTTGGGTCACAAGGTTCTTTGGCATCTAAAGGAATATGTTTAGCTAAACAATCTACTGCTACGGTTAGAGTTTCTTCATCTGTAAGGGCTATCTGCGAGAGTTTGTTCACCAACTTTTCTGATTATTCTCCTTAGTCTTTATTTTCAGTTTAAAGATAAGGATTCATTATATATGATGCTGATTCACCACGACTGCTATAGAACTGATGTACTACTTCGTCTGCTTGAGCTACTGCTTTTCTCCCAGCTTTTTGATCTACTGAAATTCGGTACTCTATTCATTACTTTGCCCCTGACGACACTTTCCGTAACAATACTCCTACTTCACTGATAGTATGTGATTAATAGACGGGAACGGTTTTACTGAAAGCTCGGTCGCTGGCTGAGTTGGTGAGGTCTTGCCAATGGAAGAAGCAGAGATCGCAAGTCGGCAAGCTAACTGGAACGGCGTTTTGGTGCAGCAGTGTCATTGAAAAACCTTCAAAAAATTCACCCAGAAGCTTAATTTTCTGAAGTTTGGCGAACGGTATACTTTAGGAGATGGCTGACAGTCCTTCGTCGGAGGAGAATTCAATGAAAGCGGCTCAAGCTCTCTCAGAAATGATCTATCTCGATCGATTAATTGCTATGTTGATGCAGGTGGTGATAGAAAATGTGGGAGCCGAAACTGGCGCTCTGGTTCTCTTGGAAGATGATCGACTTACGGTGGTCGCTCGATGCAGCGGAAGTAGACCGTGCAATCTAGAAAAACTTACTGTTGCTGACTGTGCAACCATTCCTGTCTCCGTCATTCACTCGGTAGAAAGCACTCAAGAAACTTTGGTGTTTGATGATGCAGTCAGCGAATCGTCTTTTTCAACTGATCCTTACATTCAATATCGACAAACGCGATCGCTCCTTTGTATGCCAATTCTCAAGCAAAATCAGCTGATTGGCATACTTTATCTGGAGAATAATCTCAGTACCGGAGTGTTTAAGCGCGATCGCTTGCAAGTCCTTAAACTGTTGATGGCTCAGGCAGCAATTTCACTAGAAAATGCTCGGTTGTATGAACGGTTAGCAGATTATGCTGAAACACTGGAACGAAAAGTAGAAGAGCGAACTCAAGCCTTGCAGCAGGAGATCGCGGAACGTCAACAAACCGAAGCCGCATTGAGACAAAGTGAAGCAAATTATCGCAACCTGCTACAAACCGCGAATTCAGTTATCATTCGCTATGATCCGCAAGGACGGATTCGCTACATCAACGATTATGGAGTGAAATTCTTAGGCTATGAAGAACATCAGATTTTAGGGCGAACCTTATTTGAAACTATCATTCCAGACATCGAAACCTCTGGGCGCGATGTCAGACCCTTTGTCCACGATTTACTTCGTAATCCTCAAGCGTACCCGCAAGGCGAGAATGAAAATCTGTGTCGAGACGGGCGGCGAGTTTGGGTTGCTTGGTCAAATCAAGCGATTTTGAACGAACAGGGAGATTTAGCTGAAATTTTATCGATTGGACATGACATCACCCAGTATAAAGAGGCAGAAGAAGCATTACAACGCAGTGAAACCAAGTTCCGTAATATCTTTGAAAACTCCCAGGTCGGCATCTACCAAATCCGCATCTGTGATGGATTAATTCTCAATGCCAATCAACGCTATGCAAATCTGTTGGGTTTTGATTCACCCCAAGAAATCATTGGGCTGGAACATACCATCGGCTATTTTGTAAATCCCAACGATCGCCAACAAGCGATTGAGTTGCTGAAGCGGGATGGGGAAGTGCGATCGGGAGAAGTACAGATGCGAAAACGAGATGGGACGCTGTTTTGGGCGCTTTACTCCTCTTATCTGAATGCAGCCGATGACTACATCGAAGGGGTGGTTGCAGACATTAGCGATCGCAAACAGGCAGAAGTCGCTCTACAAACGAGTGAAGAACGACTCCGCTTAGCATTAACCGCTTCAAATCAAGGACTCTACGATATCAATATGAAAACTGGAGAAATCGTGGTTAACCCAGAATACGCTTCAATGCTGGGCTACGATCCAGCAACATTGCACACAACCAGAAACGAGTGGCTTGAGAGTGTGCATCCTGACGACAGAGAATCAGTGGTTGCAGCTTCTGATGCTTGTATTACTGGAGAAGTCCCCAACTATCAAGCAGAGTTTCGCCAGCGTACTCAGGATGGTCAGTGGAAATGGATTCTTTCTGTCGGCAAAATTGTTACCTGGAATGAATCCGGTGAACCCATCCGAGGGTTAGGAGTTTATACGGATATCGATGATCGCAAACAGGCAGAAATAGCGCTGCAAGCCTCTGAAGCAGAACTGCGGGCGCTCTTTTCAGCCATTCCCGATCTAATATGTATCTTCAATGCAGAGGGGCAATTGATCTGTACGATTCAAGGAAATCCGTCCTATGGAGAGGAGTGTACTGGCAAAACGCTGCATCAACTTTTTGCCAAAGAACAAGCCAATGAATTTCTGAATAACATTCAGCAGGTGCTAAGAACCCAACAAGTCCTCACCGTTGAATACAGTCACCGCATTGCTGGGCGAGAAATCTGGTTTTCGGCTCGCATTGCCCCGATTCGGCACGAACAGGTGATTTGGCTGGCGCGAGATATCACGCTGCAAAAGCAAGCAGAAGCAGCCTCGATTTTAGAAGAACGTAACCGCATGGCACGCGAAATTCACGACACGCTCGCTCAGGCGTTTACGGGCATTCTGGCTCAGGTGGGAGCCGCAAAACAAGTGCTAACGGATGATTTAGAAGCAACTGGGGCACACCTAAACCTGATCAAAGAATTGGCACGAACTGGACTCACTGAAGCTCGGAGATCGGTAGTAGCACTCCGTCCTCAACTTTTGGAGGAAGGCAGTTTACAGAGCGCTCTCCATCGTCTCGTCGCTCAACTCAGAACTGCCGCAATGGATACCACCTTGTATTATGAGATCGAGGGTGTAGTGTATTCTCTACCGACTGAAGTTGAGAGTAACCTCCTGCGGATTGGGCAGGAAGCATTAACGAATGCTACTAGACACGCCAATGCTGACGAAATCCGAGTAGAACTGGTCTACGATCGCGATCAAGTTTGCTTGCGTGTGAAAGACAATGGACAGGGCTTTGGAGTTGGGAGTATTCCATCTTCTGAGGGTTTTGGCTTACTCGGCATGAGCGAACGGGCAGAGCGCATCGGCGCACAACTCACGATTCGGAGCCAACCTGGACAAGGAACAGAGATTGTTGTCATTGTCAATCGGGAGTAGCATCACGATGAGCCAAGCCACGACCATTCGGGTTCTGATTGCAGACGATCATGCTATTTTTCGGCAAGGATTAGCCACGATTATTGACCGTGACTCAGATATGCAAGTGGTTGCCCAAGCGGAGAATGGGGAACAAGCGATCGCTCTATTTGGGGAACACCAACCGGATGTAACGCTAATGGATCTGCGAATGCCTGAAGTGGAGGGAGTTGCCGCCATCGGTGCAATTTGTGCTACTGCTAAATCTGCTCGGATTATTGTACTGACCACGTATGATAGTGACGAAGATATCTATCGGGGATTGCAGGCAGGCGCAAAAGGATACCTGTTGAAAGAAACTGAACCTGACGAGCTTCTGAATGCTATTCGTACCGTTCATCGGGGTCAGAAGTATATTCCGCCTGATGTGGGAGCAAAGTTGGTACAGCGCCTTAGCAATCCAGAACTGAGTGAAAGAGAATTGGAGGTACTCCACTCACTAGCACAGGGCATGAGTAATGCCGAGATTGCGGCGGCTTTGAGTATCGGTGAAGGCACGGTTAAATCTCATATCAATCGGATTTTGAATAAGTTAGATGTCAGCGATCGCACCCAAGCTGTAATTGTTGCCGTTAAACGCGGCATTGTTAATTTATAGGATGTACTTTCGATAGAATTGAGATTCTAACTTGAGTTATAACCAGCCTTCTACTCCACGATGGCATAGTTGCTCTATCAATATATACTGTAAAAATTTTAACTTGCTATAGACGACAGCTTGAAGGCAATCGCCTATATTGAATCTATAGCAAACAGTTATGCAATCAATGAAACCATGCAAGTCAATTACAAGGTCTATGCTTGATTTAGATGTATAAAAATGAACGACGATCGTAGCCACAGTTCCTTACTTGTACCACCTTCAACCCAAGATTGGATGCAAGGTGTGCTGAGTGCCAAGGTAGTGCTGGTGATGTATGGAGACTATCAATGCTCTAGAAGTGCGGAGGTTTACAAGATGATTAAAGCGATTGGACGAGAGCTTAGTGCTTGTTTTGGAGAGGATTATTTATGCTTTATCTTCCGTCATTTTCCGCAAGCACAGATTCATCCTCATGCTGAACGGGCAGCCCAAGCCGCCCAAGCCGCCGCTGTCCAAGGACAGTTTTGGTTAATGAATGATACTTTGCTTGCCCATCAACAACAGTTGGAGAACGGTTATCTTGTAGAGTACGCCAACAACTTAGGGCTTGATATTCCTCAGTTTCTCAAAGACTTGCCTAAACAAGTGCATAGCGCTCGTATCAATGAAGATGTCGAAGGTGGATGCAAAAGTGGAGTAACGGCTGCTCCAGCCCTATTCATCAATAACATTCGATATACCAGACGCTGGAAAATGGCAGAGTTGATGACAGCCATTGTTGCGGCAGGTCACTAAGCTCCCCGATTCCTACTCCCAATTCACATCTAACTCGTTTTTCAGTGCTAGTAAGCTATCTAATGCGCGATGGCTAGTTTTTACCTGTTTTATTGACCAAATTGCCAATTTTTGAACCATGCTAACAATTACAACACCAACAATTGAATTCGAGAACAGAGGCTTAACGCGCACCCAGTTGCAGCAAGTACTCGACTATATTCACACTCACCTTGACCGAGATTTGTCACTGACTGAACTTGCAGAAGTAATCAACATTAGCCCAACTTACTTTGCGAGTTTATTCAAACAAGCGATGGCAGTTTCACCACACCAGTATGTGATTCAACAGCGGGTGGAACAGGCGAAATTGATACTGTCGAAAACGGATTTAGCGATCGCAAACATTGCATTAGAAGTGGGTTTCTCCAGCCAAAGCCATCTGAATCAACAATTTAAGCGATTCACTGGAATGACACCCAAGCAAGTGCGTCCTTCACCATAAGAATCTGACAAATCGTCGTAAGAATCTGAAAGAAGACAAGCATTGGAACTCAATACACTTTAGATAAATAGAACCAGGAGAATCCAATCTAGACTTCCCCGCATAACGTTTCAAGAGTCTTAATCACGAATTTAAAACACTACCCAAAAGGGTAAGTCCATCCGCAATCACCCTCACTGCATACATTAGGAGATTACACCATCATGGTCAAAGAACACACTGTAGACAAACAAGCAAATTCACAAGCGATCGCCGACCTGACACCAGCCCAGAAGTTTTTACAAGAACTTTGGGAAGAGCATCTGCGGCACGAGTTTGACACTCACAACCTTGAAGACACCCTCGCCACGATGGTTGAGGATGCTTACGTTAACGGCATTCCGGTAATGACTGGGGGAGTAGGGAAACCAGCAGTGCGCGAGTTTTATTCAAAGTACTTCATTCCACAAGTGCCACCGGACATCGAACTAACTCAGATCTCACGCACGATCGGAACCGATCGACTCGTCGATGAAATGCTGGTTAAGTTCACTCATACCATTCAAATGGACTGGATGCTACCTGACATTGCTCCGACTCTTAAACGGGTTGAAGTGGCACTGGTAGTGATTGTCCAGTTTCGTGACGGCAAGCTAGCCCACGAACACCTCTACTGGGATCAGGCGAGTGTATTGGTTCAACTCGGCTTGCTCGATCCGAGTACACTGCCCGTTGTAGGGGTTGACAGTGCGCGCAAGGTACTCGATCCGAGCTTGCCCTCAAACGCACTGATCGGTCGTGCCAGCGATCGCGACTAAGTGTAAAAGCCAGCAAATATCAATGCCCAAACCCGCCATTTTGCAACCAGGATGAGTACGATCCTGGTTGTAGGAGGCGCTTCTTATTGCTAGCTCCTACACGTATTGCTCATTGAGTTTTTGACAAAGTGACACAGCCATTCACAACAAGAGGTAACTATCATGATGCTGAAAAACAAGGTTGCTTTGGTGACTGGCGGAACATCGGGCATCGGTCGAGCAACCGCGATCACCTTTGGTGCTGCCGGAGCAAAAGTCGTGTTCTCAGGCAGACGTGATATTGAAGGAGAAGACACTGCCAAACTAATCCGTGAAACAGGTGCTGAATGTTTATATGTCCATTCAGATGCCTCAAAAGAGGAAGATATCAAAGCGTTAGTGCAAAAGACGGTTGCAACCTACGGGCGACTCGACTGTGCCTTTAATAATGCAGGCGTTGAATCACTCGTCAAACCGCTACACGAGCAATCGATCGAAGAGTTTGACAACCTCATGGCGATTAACGTGCGAGGAGTATTTCTATGTATGAAATATGAGATTGAGCAAATGCTGACTCAAGGATCGGGCGCGATTGTTAATAGCTCCTCAGGTGTAGGGTTGATTGGTCTTCCAGGGTCATCTCCTTACGTTGCGAGTAAACATGCCGTCATGGGGTTAACGCGATCGGCTGCGCTTGATTATGCTCAACAAGGCATCCGGATCAATGCCGTCAATCCTGGTTTCATTGCCACCGAGATGATTGATCGCATTGTTGCCGATATAAGAAGCACGGCTGATAATTTGGCATCTACGGTTCCAATGAGGCGCATCGGGCAGGTAGACGAGGTCGCTCAAGCAATTGTTTTTCTCTGTTCTGATGCTGCCAGCTACATCACGGGACAACCCTTAGCGATCGATGGCGGATATACAGCAAGTTAGCTTAAGTTGCTGGCTTACTGTCTAGATGGCAATTGAAATTTCTGGTTAAGGCACTATGGCAAGCATTCTGCATATTGATTCAAGTCCACGGGGAGATCGCTCCAAATCTCGCATGTTGGCAAAGAAGTTTATCGATGCGTGGCAAGACTTACATCCTGATGACGTGATCGCCTATCGTGATTTAAGACAAACGCCAGTTCCTCACGTCACCGAAGACTGGATTGCGGCTTCTTTTACTGCGCCAGAAGCACTGACTTCAGAAATGGCTGAACTGCTGAAGTTTTCTGATGAGTTAGTGGATGAGTTTTTGGCAGCTGATCGATGTGTTTTCAGTGTGCCAATGTACAACTTCAGCATTCCATCCAATTTCAAAGCCTACATCGATCAAGTGGTTCGTGTGGGTCGCACATTCACCGAGGAGGATGGTCAAGTTAAAGGACTTGCGAACGGTAAAAAAGTTTTGTTCATCACATCGCGAGGCGTTGAGTTTGGAGCAGGTTCTCCTTATGAAGGGTGGGATGGTCAGGAACCTGCGCTCCGGTATGCTTTTCAATACATGGGTGTGACCGACATTCAGTTCATTCATGCCAATGGTCTAGATATGGGAGACGAGGCACGAAAACGGGGGCTAGACGAAGCACAATCTAAAATTCAAGAGCTAGTTAATAGCTGGTAGCACTAGGCAGCGAATCAGTCGATATTGATGTTATCGGAAAACGGACTTAGCGATTGCTCTGGGGGAACTTGCTTCGCAAACCGTAGACATTGCCTTACAAGTCGGTTTCTCCAGTCAAAACCATCTGACGCAACAGTTCAATTGCCTCACTGGAATGACCTCCAAGCAGGTTCGCTAACCCCATAAGAATCTGAAAGAAGTTGAGCGTTGGAAGTCATTGCACTCAAGTAGGGGTAAGGTTACGGAAGCTATCATCAGGGGCAAAGTAGCCTGTGAATAGAATGGCACTAAGAAAAGCTAGAACACTTGTGGTTTAAGCAGTTTGTAATTGCTCTCGGAATTCGTGCCTTGATTTTGTCATTAAAGGGTAAGCTTTCGGGCGGCGTTTACGGACTCGTGGTTCACTCCGTCCTGGGCGTTCTGGAACAACCTTGTGAGCAATAACTTTAAGTAAAGTGTGATAAATCTGCTCTACTTCTGTTGAAGAAGCAGCTAATAATTGGGGAATGAAGTTGTTTAAATGATGGCGTGTGCCTTGCACCGACAAGCGCAGCGGAGGAGTGCCGTGAGTAGTACCGGACGACCACATCAAACTACGAAGTAGATTGTAAGCCAGTAAATAAACGTAAATTTCTTTGCGTATCATAGAGGGAGTTTTACATCGTAAAACATCCATTCCCAAAGTAGTTTTAAGATGTCTTAAATCTAGTTCAACATCCCATCTTTGACCGTAAAGTCTCACAATTTCTAGGGTAGAATAGGTGGTTGGCTCTAAAAGAGTAGTGATTAAACTGACTCGCCCTGTGCGAAATCCAGGAATCACAATGTAGTAGTAAATTTCTCGCACAGTGATAGTTTGAGGTAGAGCCTCAAATTCATCTAGGCTCAATCCTTTTGGGCAAACTTTGGGTTTGTTCCAAGTAACTATCTTGTCGCAATCTCCAACAATTTTACCTTTTCGCATCGATGTTGGTCGGGATTGATGTTTTCGGAATACTACATCACAATCCAATTTTTGAATCGCGACTATATCAGCGTAAGCGCAAAAAGCCCTATCTCCTATCAGGATATCCAATGGTTTTAGAAACTGATAGAGTTGACGAGCGAGTTTGATATCATGGGTATTCATAACATCAATTACTAAAGCAACAGCAGCACCTGTTACTAGACTAAATATCACACCGATTTTGGCAATCGGAAATCCGCATCCGGCTTTCTGACTCTTTGGTTGAGGGTATGCTTTTTGGTTCTCGACAGTATCAGTCATGGAGACAGTTGAACCGTCTACTACCAAGACATTTCGACCACACCATAAATGTTCTGTTGTCACTTTTTCTTCTAGATTTTGTGCGGACTGACTAAAAAGTTTTTCTAATAATTTTTCTGGTAATCTTGACCGTGCTTGACAGTAAGCGCGCTTTTTCAGTAGATGGTATTTCTAATCCCGATCCTGCTAAATAAGCAATTATTTTGCTCACGGCATTATGGCAAGTTTTATCAGTATCCATGACTTGAGATAAAAACGCCCACAACGTTACTATGGGGTCAAATAACCGCTGTTTATATCTAATTTTTAGCTCCTGGAGTGCTTGCCCAATTACAGAGGATGGTAACAATTCTTGAAAAGGTAATCCCAAACTCTGGCTAAATTTATCCTTGAGAATTTGTACTTGCCGTGTCACAGTAGTAATTATGGTATTGGCTTATTCGTATCGTCGATAAGTATTTCATGAACGAGTAAGCTTTTTCTACCTATAAAAACTTTTTGGACAACTGCTGCACCCTTTCCGTCTCCATTCCACTGCGCCTGTTGGTCTGCAATCGTACCCTGTCCACTGCTTCATGGCATCAATGCTGGTAATGCTTATCTTTCGTTGCTTTCAGCTTTTCTTAGTGCCATTCGCCTGTGAATAATACGATCCAGGTGTTTCAGCTTTTCAAATGACTTGGAATAGCGAAGTCTTGCTACTGCTAAGAAGTGGTAGTCCTAAAGATGTAAGGATAGGGGAGACAAAGTTATCTCCATTAATTCATGCCAACTTCTCAGCCTGTCTATCCTACTTGTAATTCAACTCATACCGTCAAAAATGGCTTCGTCCATAATGGTAAACAAAGCTTTAAGTGCCGCAATTGTAGGAGATCGGAGGCGGAGCGTCTCCGGCTCCACAGTTTATGCATGACCTACAAAACAAAATCATTGCTGGTTCTAAATTAGTTTGTGTTTGAGTGGTTGAGCAATCCTCCGTCCGTTGAGCGAGGACGCGAGCAACAAATTTCGTAGCCAATTTTTGTGATAGCGAAAGCCATTCAAGTCTTCAAAGGGTGACATCGAATGGGGTTCTAGGGTCTGTACCTTGCGACAGTAGGGATGAAAATTCCACAAAAGTGCCATTGCTCTGAGGGCTTGGTTGGCAGCATTGAGTGTGCCATGAAAATACTGCATAGTATAGAGAATGCGATCCTGATAATTCATCAAACGATCTACTTGATTGCTGGTACGAGCAGCATCAGGCATTTCAAAGGTAACGGTAAACTGGGGCGCTTTCGCTTTTAAGCTCAGCAATTTCTGGCGCACTGCCTGTGGTAGGTCAGTGTCTGGGTCAAGAGTCCATTCCAGTAAGCGGCGTAAGCGTTGACTAAATTGCCTGAGATTGAGACTGTGGTAGAGATGCCAGAGTTTGTCTGTAACGGCTTGAAATACAGCGTCGCCGCGACGACACCGTTGCTGAATCCCTAAGACCGTGTGCAGAAAACACAGAATGAGGGTAATCTCAGGAAATATTGCCTTCCACGCATTTTGGGTGCCTTCCCAACCGTCAGTGTTGACGCTTTCGGGGTGATAGTCTGGGTTAAGTTGCAAGGCTTCTTGTTGGAATGCTCCGTAAGCTTTACTCAAGGCAGCAGCATTCGCTCCCTGAGCAATTTCTACCCCCAAGAAACAGCCCATCGCTGCGGTTACAGCTACGTAAATTCTTCTCCCCACCACCAGGTATGCTTTTCATCAGCCACCAGATGAGGGGGGGATGGCTTCCGGATCTTTCACCGTAGTACCTACGAGTGAGGCACGTCCTAGTGCTTGCGTGGCCTGATACCAGTACATTGCTGAGTGCCCTAGTACATGGGCAATCCCCTCATAGGGGACTCCATAGCGTCGTAAGTATAATCCCTTCTCGACTTCCTCTGTCTTGCCAATCATGTACGGCATCACGGTGTCTGGACGTAATTGATAGGCTTGTCCGTTGCATTTCAATCGGATACGTCTCGTGCTCATATGTAATTTGCCGGACTCGACAAATCCATGAAAGCAATAGCCTTCCTCAATTCCGATTGGAAATAGCTCTCGATGAGTCGCTATCAGCTTGTCCAGGTAGACGCGAAACGCTTTCGTATCCTCAATCAATTGGTCGTAGTCGTTGTCTGCTTCAATTGGCAGGCAAATCGTTTTATCTCCAGCAATTGTCCGTTTTTTTCGCTCTGCCATAGAGGGTTAGCCTCCACATTGCATACAATCAGCTTATGCTGTTTCTCGGCTCCTGACTCACTCCGCTTACAAAACACAAACTAATTTAGAACCAGAATCATTGATGAGGCAACTAAAACCTTAATTGACAAACTGTCTGTTGACTAATATTGATAAATTAGACTGACAAGCAGAAGCAATCTAAAGAACGAAAAATCACAGCACTACTGGAGAAAAAAACATTTTAATTTTGATTAGGTATGCTTACCACAAAGAATATAAAATACTGTGTGGTTAAACAGTGAGGGATAAATGTATTTTCAGTCACCTCTTGCTGTTTTGTGTTGTAAATATCACTTGAATGACCTTAATAGACCGTACCGCCTACCCTAGATTTAAACAATTCCCCGATGCCAAGGAGCTTGCAGAACTTTATACACCAACGCCAGAAGAAATTAAATTAGCAAAGTCTAAAACCAAGAGCCACGAAGGGGTTCTCAGCTTTATTATCATGTTAAAATCCTTTCAACGGCTTGGTTATTTTGCCCATCCAGAACTGGTTCCCATCGCGGTAAGACAATATCTACGGTCGTGTTTAAATTTACATTCTTGGGTAAAAGCAATCCCAAGAGATCGTCAACGCTACTCCTACCAAAAGACGATTCGGGATTACCTGAAAGTTAAACAGTATGATAAAGCAGGTCAAAGATTAATAGCCGCATTAGTTGCAGAAGCTACTGAGGTAAAAGACCATCCGGCTGATTTAATCAATGTAGCAATTGAAGAATTAGTTAAAGAACGATACGAGTTACCAGCATTTAGCACTCTTGACCGATTAATTCGTCACATTCGTTCAATGGTTAATAATCGCCTGTTTGCACTTTGTTCTGAGGGGCTTTCTATCAATGAGCAGATTTATTTAGACCAATTGCTAGTGGTTACAAATAATGAGGTAGATGAAAATGCCACTCTTAATTTACTAAAATCGCCACCTAAAAGCGCCAAACTTAGTGCGATTAAACTCCTGCAAAATAAGTTTGATATTCTTATGACCTTTGGTGATGCCAAGCGACTGTTGCAAAGCATTGCCATCACCAAAGTTAGACATTTTGCGGCACAGGCTAGGGCTTTGGATATCTCGGAATTTCAAGATATTAATTTGCCCAAACGTCGGACGTTGCTGTTATGTCTATTGCACGAGGCACAGGTTAACACCCGTGATTATCTTGTTGATATGTTTATTAAACGTATCCTCAAGATTCAAAATAATGCTAAACAGCGATTGCAGGAATTACGCGACAAACATTTGACGGAAACATCAGAGTTATTGACTACCTTTGGGCAAGTATTAAAAGCATCTACAAAAACCAAAGGAACTCAGGATAATGCTGTTTTTGGAGAACAGGTGCAATCAATTTTAGATGAACATGGTGGTACAGAATTACTGTTACAAAAGTTGGATGAGATTGCAGCTTACAACACCAACAATCATTTACCGTTGATGTGGCGGTTTTATTCTGCCAATCGCCAAGCACTTTTCAGTTTGGTGCGTTCTCTAGATATTCTCTCAACTTCTGCTGATGAGTCAGTAATGGAAGCATTAAAGTTCGTGTTAGATAATCAATACAAACGTGCTAAGTATTTACCTTTTGAGATTGATTTAGATTTTATTAGTAGTAACTGGCGTGCGCTAGTTGTAGAAGAAGTTGATGGAACTGAAGTTTTGGTTCGTCAGCAGTTAGAAATTTGCATCTTTTCAAATCTAGCAACTGAATTTAAAACAGGAGATGCGTGTATCGTGGGTTCGTCAAGTTATGCCGATTTCCGCGAACAATTATTGAGTCATGCTGAATGCGAACCTTTGATAGAAGAATATTGTCGCTTACTCGAATTTCCTGCTAACTCAGATGACTTTGTTAAACACCTGCAAGATAAATTAGCGGAGGTAGCTTCTGTTGTAGATGAGATTTGTGCGGTTGATAAACAATTCACTATTAATAAAGACGGAGAACCTGTACTTAAAAGAATCCCCTCCCTAGCCCAAACGAATGAAGTGGAAGAATTAGAATTAAAAATCCGTGCTTTGATGCCGGAACGTAGTATTTTAGAAATTCTTTGCAATGTTGAGCATTGGTTGAATTGGACAAGGCATTTTGGTCTATTTTCGGGAAGCGAACCAAAAATATCCGCTCCTGCTGAACGTTATATTTTTACTACGTTTAGCTACGGCTGTAATCTTGGTCCTAATCAGATGGCTCGTCATTCGCAAGGTGCAGTGACAAGTCACATGATTTCTTATACAAACCGTCGCCACATTAGTGCTGCCAAAATTGAAGCTGCAATTCGGAATATTATCAATAGAGCAGTCCGAAATATAATCCAGGTGCAAAAAAATGGTAGAACGGTAAATTGAGAGTCTACCGTCGATCTACCATCATGAAAAATCCACTTAATTATATACACTTGTATCCACTGCGCGCCAAGCAAATACTTGGAATTAGCTACAACCAATTTTTCCGATTGGTGCAACAAGCTGAACTAAGTCATCAAAAGCGGCAAATCGAGAGAGAAAAAAGTAAAACTCGTGTTAATGCAGCGGGAGGTGGACGTAAACCAAAACTAACTCTTGCAGAAGAAGTATGTCTGAGCTTATTTTATTTAAGACATATGCCGACGTTTGAAGTATTAGGAATGCACTTCGGTATCTCAAAGACAGAGGCGAATGATACCTTTCATTATTGGCTGAAAATCTTGCGAGACTTATTACCTGCTAGTATGTTAGAACAAGTGGAGAATCAAGAGAGTGACGCTGCAATTGTCCGAGAATTATTAACTGGATTTGAATTGATTGTAGATAGCTACGAGCAGCGCCGAGAAAGACCTACGGACAATGACGAGCAAAGAAAATACTTTTCTGGTAAGAAGAAGAGCCACACATTTAAAGACCAACTAATCTCTCTGCCTAAAGCTCGAGATATTGTAGATGTGATAATAGGAGCTAAGGGTTCAACTAGTGACATTGCTTTGTTTCGGAGTCAGTTGTCAAAATTTGCTTCTGAACAATTATTTCAAGGCGATAAAGCTTATATAGGCGGTCGGAATATCGTTACTCCTCATAAGAAACCCCGTAATGGAGAATTAAGTAACGAGCAAAAAGCCGAAAATAAAGTTTTTTCAGGAGAGCGAATTTTTGTCGAACATATAATTCGACTCCTCAAGATTTTTCGGATAGCGTCTGAGAGGTTCCGACTTCGTTGCGATACATATGAACAGGTAATTCTTACTGTTTGTGGTTTGGTTAGGTTACGCATTGGTTCCCTAGTTTTACCAGATTTATCTTAGGCTTTAAAACCAGCTCTGTTATAAATTAACTATTAGGATTTTTTCGGGGCTATACTATCAGTAACTGTCTCTGAGCCTGATAAATCCGTTAACTCTGGCTTACACTTAAACTGTCTCCAACCCAGCTCCAGACTGCCTTTCAAATTTTCGGACAACTCTAATACTTACAACCGTTTTAGTTTACCGTCTTGCTGGGGTACAGGGAAAAAGGTTGCTGCTGACGGCAGCAAGTTTGAGCTATACGAGAATAATTTACATAGCGAGTATCACATCCGCTACGGTGGTTATGGTGGTATCGCCTATCACCATGTCTCTGACAAATATATTGCTTTGTTTACCCACTTTATCACCTGTGGTGTGTGGGAGGCTGTCTATATTTTGGATGGGCTGTTGAAAAACTCTTCTGATATTCAACCGGATACTTTGCACGCAGATACTCAAGGTCAATCTGGACCTGTGTTCGCTATTTCCTATCTTCTTGGTATCAAATTGATGCCGCGTATCCGTAACTGGAAGGATTTAACTTTTGTTCGCCCCAGTGCAGATGTTACCTATAAGTATATCGAACCGTTGTTTAAGGGCGTGGTCAATTGGAATTTAATCAAGACTCATTGGTATGACATGATACGTGTAGTCCTGTCAATTAAGGCAGGCAAGGTGATGCCTTCGACGCTTCTACGTAAGTTGGGCAGTTATAGTAAGAAAAATCGACTTTATCAAGCCTTTCTTGAGTTGGGTAAGGTAGTGCGAACAATGTTCTTGCTCGATTATATTTCTAATGTTGCTCTTCGGTATGAGATTACAGCGATAACGAATATTGTGGAGATGTACAATGCTTTTCTTGACTGGGTGTTTTTCGGTAAACTTGGAGCGATTACTGAAAACGATCCGATTGAGCAAGAAAAGCGGTTGAAGTACCTTGATTTGGTAGCAAGTGCAGTTATTTTACAAAATACAGTTGATATGTCGTTGGCTATCCAAACGTTAATGTCACAGGGAGAATTGATTCCCATGCGACACCTCTCTGCTTTAAGTCCATACATGACAAGACATATTAAAAGATACGGTGATTACGTGGTGAATTTACACAAGATTCCTCAACCATTGGAAGCTGCTATTAATCTCCCGCCAGAAATCTTTGAAGCATAGGAATACCAATGGTTTCTAGACCATCTTGCAGGTTTTTACACGTATCTCGGCTCAATACCTATCTGATAAGTGCAGCAAGAAAACAAGGTCTTGGTGAAAAAACAAAAGTGACTGGATTGGCAGATGGAGCAAAAAATTGCTGGTCAGTTTTATTAACACTCAAATCTCACTGTCAAACCTTAGAGTGTATTTTAGATTGGTTTCACATCAGCCAGAAATTTCAGAATGTTCGTCAAGCTTTAGGAACAGCTTTGTCAGAATCGTTGGAAAGCGCTAAGTGGAAATTGTGGCATGGCAAAGCTGAGGAATGTGCGAGCGAACTGTCATGGCTGAGAGAAAATATTAGCGAGCGAAAAAAGCAGGTTAAAATTGAGTCACTTGGTGACTACCTCCAGCAGAATCAAAAATATCTAGTACATTATCATCAGCGATCGCAAACCGATCTTCCTTACACTAGCTCTGTCGCCGAATCCCACATTGATTCCTTGATTAATGCGCGACATAAAAGGACAGGAAAAATGCAGTGGACGCGAGAAGGAGCACACAATGTCTTACAAATTCGGGCAATGATGGCTTGCAATCACTGGGAACAGCAATGGCAAAGCACGGTCTTGTCAGCTTTAGGAGCTACGGGTTAGTTCCTCCTAGCATCTCGATTTGTTACGCTCTCATCTCACTTCATCTCATTGGGTGGCATATGTAAGCCAATCATATTTCCTTCTGTATCGACAATCAAGGCCATGAATCCATATTGACCGATCGATGTTTTTGGCTGTTGGATTTGACCACCAGCGGCAACGACACGCTCTAATTCTATAGCCACCTCATCACAGTGGAAATAGGATATCGTGCCGCTCCCACCAGACTTGACCCCTTCCATCTTGACCAATGCACCAGACGCACCAACTTTATCCATAGCCATCGGAAATGCCCACATATCCATTCCAGGACTTTCGAGCTTCTCCAGCTTCATCTGAAACACAGACTCGTAAAAACTTTTTGCCCGATCCATGTCCTGGACATAAATTTCACACCAAACAATGGGATTAGATTTCATCATACGAACCTCTCAATTTCACAGTTCGGTTAAATAGGTTGCCAGGCGATCGAAACATTCTGACCAACCTGTGTTGTGAGCATTCCGTGATTCAGTGGATTCAAAGATGGCTTGCTGGAACGTCATCAACGTTTTGTTGTCCTGTTCCTCAAACGTCACAGTAACCAGCGTTTCATGTTTGGGTCGGTTATTCTCGTCCTCCCAGGCAAACGTGAAAACCAAACGCTCTGGATCAATGATTTCGCGATAGATACCCTGCATCCAATGGTCGGTGCCTTCGGGAGAGCGAATACAGGCTCGATACATACCCCCAACCTGTACTTTCATGTGGCAGGCGATCGCCGTAAAATCCTTTGGACCCAACCAACGAGAGAAATGTTCGGGTTGAGTCCAAACTTTGAATACCAGGCTGCGAGGCGCATCAAATGTGCGGGTGATCGTGAGTTGGCGATCGGGGATTGTCGTGGCATTATTCATGCTTGTGCGTCCGCGTATTGCTCTGTTAGATGTTCACCAGATTGGATGGCACTGGATTCCATATACACGAGTTCCCAGATGTGTCCGTCTAAATCCTGGAAGCCATGCGCGTACATAAATCCGTGATCTTGCGGTTCGTTGTAGGTGTTGCCGCCAGCAGCGATCGCCTTGCTCACCATCTCATCAACTGCTTCCCGGCTCTCACTCGATAAACAGGTCAACACTTCAGTGCTTTTCGTCGCGTCACAGATGGGATTGGGCGTGAAGGATTTGAATTTGTCGTGAGTCAAGAGCATGACAAAGATGTCCTCACTCACAATCATGCAAGTCGCCGTCTCATCGGTGAATTGGGGGTTGAAACTGAAGCCAAGTTTTGTAAAAAAGTCGATGGACTGCTTCAGGTTCTTGACAGGTAGATTGACAAAGATTTTTCTAGACATAATTCCTCCAATGATTCGGCTAACTGATACCGTTCGCTGCACGCTCGATCGGGGCAATATCGATCTTGACCATTTGCATCATCGCCTCTTGGGCACGTCGGGCACGGGCTGTGTCGGGGTCGTTAAGTAATTCGATCATCCGCCTGGGTACGATCTGCCAGGGAAATCCCCACCGATCTTTGACCCAGCCGCAGGCGATTTCCGATCCGCCCTCTGCGATCGCAGCCCATAGACGATCAACTTCAGCTTGGTCATCACAATGGATTTGAAACGACACAGCTTCAGTGAACGGAAACTGCGATCCACCGTTTAGCCCCACGTATTGCAGACCAGCCAACGTGAATTCGACCGTCAAGACCATTCCAGCGGGTCCACTCGGCGTGTCAGCGGGAGACTTCAAAATGCGATCGATACGCGAATCTGGCAGCAGCGAGACATAGAACTTAGCCGCCTCTTCAGCGTCGCCATTAAACCACAAACAAGGGACGATTTTTTGAGTTGTTAGCACTGGATTCCTCCTGTTAAGCTTCTGTCTTTAAGTCGCTGATTTCAAAAGCTACCTATCAACAATCATCTCGAAGCCGCCATAGATCATCCGCTTGCCATCGAACGGCATTTCAGCATTTGGATTCTTGTCAGGCTGCATGCGTGGGTCTGCCATAACTTTCTTCCACCCCTCATCTCTAATTTCGCGTGAGGGCCAAATAACCCAAGAAAAACAAACTGTTTCATCTGCCTGACACTGAACGGCTAAAGGAAATGATGTGACTTCACCTTCAGGAACGTCATCCCCCCAACATTCAGTCAACTTGAGTGCCCCGTATTCCTTAAATACGATCGCCGTGCTCTCTGCATGTTGCTTGTAAACTTCTTTGTTGACTGTAGGGACAGCTAAAACAAAACCATCAACGTAAGGCATGAGGTTTTTCTCCTGATTACAATTCTTGGATTGATTTTTGATTGATAACAAGATTGAATGCTAGTTAGACTGATGCACAAATCACATTACTTTTTGCGATTCTGTTTTTGTTCGTTTGCTTGTAACTCTTGTAGATACTCATCCAGGCGATCGAAACTCTGTTCCCAAAATCGGCGGTAGTGTTCCAGCCAGTCTGCTAAATCCTTCAGCGGTTCTGGATTGAGGTGGCAGGGTCGCCACCGTGCATCTCGGCTGCGCGTAATCAGTTGAGCACGTTCCAGCACTTTGAGATGTTTGGAGATGGCAGGTAAACTCATCTCAAACGGTTCAGCGAGTTCTGTGACGGTGGTTTCTCCCTGAGCGAGTTGTGCCAGAATTGCTCGACGGGTAGGATCAGCCAGGGCAGCAAGGGTAACGCTCAAAGAGTCAGTGGACATTTGATACTTAACCGCGCAGTTAATTAACTGCTAGTTTAAATGTACTATTCCAATCTGTCAAGGGCAATCCCCAGTGTTTGGGTGAACTTTTGTGTTGAAACGTAACTACTCAGGCTTAATCCTGTTATGTCACTTTCGAGAAAAATAATCTACAAGCCTTATTAACACGTATTTTTGCAACAAGAGAAGTTAAATGACAATAAGTGAGACGCGATCGCTAAACCTATAATTCTACTTGAGGTTCAGAGTAGACGAGACATTTTCCTCTTTCCAGAGTGACATAAGAGGGTAAGTAACATTTGTTTCCAGATGGTAAACTAAATCGAGCTGTAAAAAATCCGTTGATGTCGGTAGACTGAGAGATGTGCCCTAAAAGGATGAGAGCGAACGCTACTCAGGAGCGAGCTATGAAAGCAAGAGTGGAAACTGTGATTAGAGATGAATCAGGGAATATTTTGAGTCAGCTTACTGCAGACGAGATAGACTTAGGCAATCAAAGTTTACACGACATTGAGGGAGCAGTGGAAAACTGGAAACAGCAGGCACTGCTAGAAATAGAAGCGAGCTTGTTGACTCAAGCTCAAAACCAGTTCACCCAGGAGATAAAAAAACCAGAAATTTAGTTGTAACGGCACGCGGTTGGTGTGGATAAAGACTATACATGGAAAGTTTGTATTCGGTTTACAAAAATATCAATGCGAAGCACAAGAAACAAACTACTTGAGTCTAACAAACCAATTGCAAGAGGGCTATGTGAGTCCAAGATTACAGGAGCTATGTGGCTACTATAGCAATCGTATGAGTTATGAAGAAGTAGCTCTGTTAGTGGAAAGAGTTAGTGGCGAAAGATTGTTGAGTGACCAGAAGATTAGGCAAATCGTAAGTAATAAAGCCCTAATAATTAGCCAGGATATCAATAAAACCATAGCGGCAACTCTGGCAAAAAATGACGATAAAGTCGTACAAGTAAATGCTAACGTAGATATCTACAATCCTGAAGAAAAAGAAATTCTTTTATTTGATGATGGGATTCAAGTTAAAAGTCAAAAAGCCGAACGTCAGCCTAAGTTAGACCAGAGCAAGAAAAACCAAAATCTTTGCAGAGTCAAAACTCCAGCCATAATTACAGATATCGTTCTTTTGCAAAAGCCCACTACTAAATTTGAATACATAGCTACTCCTATCAATGCAAACGGTGAAGATTTACTAAGTTTAGCTAGTGTAATTAAAGCGAAAATTCTACAAGAATATGGTAGCCAAGCGTCACCGCTGAATTTAGTAGCAATTACTGATGGAGCCAGAACAATTCGCCATCGACTTCTTAGCATTTTTGGTCTAGAAGTCACCATCATTCTAGATTGGTATCACCTTTGCAAAAAACTCCGGGAGCTGATGTCAATGATTGCCAACAATAAACTCGAAAAAGCCAAACATTTAAAGTTTTTATTTTCTCAATTGTGGCAAGGTAATACTGCGATTGCTCTTGGATATTTAAAACACCAGGTTCAGGTTAGAAATTTAGACAAATGGCAAGAGTTAATCGGGTATTTGGAAAAACATCAACACGAAATTATTAACTACAAGCGTCGCAGCCAAGCCGGTAAAACTCTTGGTAGCGGACGAATCGAGAAGGGAGTAGATTTAACTGTTGGTTTGCGACAGAAGAATAAAGGAATGAGTTGGAGCCGCCTGGGTAGCAGAGCCTTAAGTCTACTCAAAGTGGCTGAACTGAACGGTCAGTGGCAGCAGTTGTGGTTCCCTGCTCCCGCTGCCTAATCAACGGATTTTTTACAGGTGGCATTACTGCGTTAGCTAAACTGCTGCTTCCACTACTCCAGTAAAAGCAGTTGTTGCGATCTCATTCAAAAAGATTTTGTGATACTCGTTCCACAAAGTAGTGGAGGAAGTAAATCCAGTTCGCACTGCCACATCTTGCCAGTGCTGGTAAATTCCCCAACTAAATTCGATGACTAATAGCAAAGTGAAGGCGAACGCTACTAGCTCAAGAGCAACAGTTAAGAATAGTTGCATTGTTCCGCTCTATGAGTTTGTTAATAATTTTGTAGTTGCTTTGAACGTTTGCCTGTAGTCGTACAAACGTCTCGACGGCTCGTATTGAAGCTACCAAAACGGGATTTTTTCCCGATTCGGAAATCGCTTCGAGCGATGCTGCTAACTTTTAAGATGAGCAGACATTACAGTGGTAGACGAATTTCTGCTGTCGCTGTTGCTATCGTTGCTTCATACCCAGCCAAAAAATCCATTCCTAAAATGCCGTCCACAAAACTAAAAGTCGGTAGCGTGTACGAAATCACAGGGTAATCTTCTACCCTAATACCCAAACAATTAAACCAAGAGACTGAAACAACCGGCGCATTCATCGTGCCGCTAGCAGAGATTAGACGCAAGGTTCGAGTTGCTTGGGCAGTACTATAACCTAATGACTCTAGCGGTCTAGTTGGCAACGTCGTGTAACTTGCGCCTGTATCGACTAACAGCCGGAAAATTGCTGTCTCACCACTGATGCCACCAACCGCCGCCTTCAGCCAAAGTAAATTCCCGTTGCGTTGCAGTCGGTAGGATCTCACAGTAGGTACGCGACATCTTCAGGGATGGAGCCAGTATATTCCACTGCCACAGCCCTCCCAAGTCTGGAGTCAAATGCCTCATAGACCTCATCGCGCTGTTTGGAGTGCGCTAAAACTTCTCCCGCTAGCACGTTCATCTCTTCATCTAAGTGAGTGTAAGCGATTAAAATCCATTCATCGACATATTGTTGTCTGATTTGCTCGATTGTTAAAACGGCACTCATGGCTTTGGCTCGTTGGTTAGCGGCGAAGAGTCTAGCTGCAAGAGGACACTTCAAGTTTAATCTTGAAAGCGCCCTCTTCTCAAAAGTAATGACAAAATTTGACTAAGCAGCAAATGCACTCATCACCAATTCTCGATGTGAGGCGCGTAACTTTTCTGCTGCGATGTATTTCTGGGCGATCTTTTCCCCTTCCGCGTAACTAATTGCCTTTTCCATCAAGCAGCGATTCTCCACCCACACCTGATACAAGTCCCACTTGGGGTCGTAGACGACCTGCCACTCGACTGCCTTGGGAACTGAGGCTGGTGGTTGGGAAGCTTTAATGCTGCTGTAGCCATCCAGATAACCTTGAGAGTAAGGACAGCTTGCTTGTTTGCACATGGGTGGTATACGAGCAGATGCATCATGTTTCCCGTGTATGCTGCCACTTTCGTATTCGGCAATTGCCTCCCAGTCGGGTTGGGGTTGGTGATGAGTGCAATCGCCCTTTAATTCTATTGGCTGTTGATTTGCTGTTGTTTCCGATGTGGCTTGAGTTGGTTGTTGCTCTACTGTGGCTTGAGGCGCTACAATCCATTCTTCGGAATACGTTGCCGATCCGGGTTTAACCAGCAGCCGCACTCGTCCATCGGCTAACACTTCTCTCTCTACTACCTGCATAACTGGCGTGAAAGGGGCGCAAATTTCGTCTCCGACTTGAGCAGCGGCGGTTGGCTTGTCCCAGACTTGAGGAGTCTGGATTTGAGCTTGAGGTGCAGAACTGGCAATTATCTGTGCTGTCATAGTTACAATGTCTTTGGTATTACGAAGAGTTGCCCCAATCAGTTGACGCTGAGTTGGGGCTTTTTTTGGCACTCGTCTTAGCTGTTCAGTCAAATCCTCCGTCCTAGCTCTTCGTTCTGCGGTTTGCACCTGCCACGCTAGTTGCGGAATGCGGAGGGGGTTATTCGGTTGTCAAAGTTCTATTTTTGGGCTGGAGATGGCTATTGTACTCAGGCAGTTTTTTTAAATCTCTTGGCTTCCTGCTTTCCATTTAACTGTTTACTTTCGCCTCACTAATATAAATATACGTCAAGTTCATATACTTGTCAATACTATTTATAGTATTCTCGTGTTAGAATGAGCGAGAAGTTACTTAATCAACTCGAAGTGAATATTAAACTGATGGAGACGACTCTATGGATATAAAAGTGATTCGCTGGAAACTTAATGAAGTAATGGCGCGAAAGCGCATCCGTAACAAAGACTTAGCTAAAACTCTTAGTATTACTGAAACCTCTATTTACAGACTACGTAAAACGGATGAAATGCCTCGACTTAGCCCGGAAAGGCTGAATGGTATTTGTGCTGCACTTGAATGTCAACCAGGAGAACTTTTAGAATGGCTTCCCGATGACGATGGGAATCAAGTAGCAAACACGAACCAAACATCTTTAGAGCCGCCAAACCAAAAAACAGACTTAGCCAGCACTCAACAAACTAAACCCCAAGACCGCAATCGCTCGTTTCTCACTGTAGTTGCTGAAGTACCGGAGTCTGCCTAAGCTGATAGCAACTAACGCAATCGCTGGTTTTTCCAACTGGCTATAGCTGGAGCTAAATTACTACTAACAAAACAAGTTGTTGCTATGAATACTAAAGATTTGTTACTCCAAGAAATTGAGCAGGTTCCAGAGCCAATACTAGAAGAGGTTTTAGATTTCTTGCGCTATCTCAAAGCTCACAAAGTTCTTCAAAAGCAGGAAGCTACCCTTTTGAGTGAGGCATCTTTAGCAAAAGATTGGCTGCGTCCAGAGGAGGAGGAAGCGTGGCGCGATTTGTAAAGGGAGATGTAGTTGTGATTCCCTTTCCTTTTTCAGATCTTACCCAGGCGAAACGACGACCAGCATTAATTGTCGCTTCAGACCAAGGAGATGACTTGATTCTCTGCCAGATTACTAGTCAATTGGTCAGGGATGAATATGCGATCGCTGTTAGTAATGATGATTTTGCCTCAGGCAGTCTCCGCCAAAGTAGCAATATTAGACCGAACCGTTTATTTACTGCTGACCAACAGCTCGTATTGTATCAAGTCGGTCGCCTCAAGCCAGAGACAACTAACGCAGCGATCGCCAAAATTATAGAAATTTTGCAGCAGTAAAAATTCATTTCGCTACTACCATCTGCGCTTTAGTTGCTGTTAACAAGGAATAGCAGGGTACGAAAATACCAATTAAAAGCGCGAATTTACTAATGAGAGCGGGAGATGGTGAACAATTTTTCCTACGTGCTATTTCTACGCAGCAAGTTTCCGGTTAGCCTTTGGTGAAAGTCGCAGGTGTTAACTATACTCCGCTCCCAGCAGGATCTAATTCTGGTTAATGCCAGCTTTGTAGATGCGATTCGAGTTGGTTAATGCCAGCTTTGTAGATGCGATTCGAGTTGGACTAGGCGAGGCAAATTCTTTCTGGGTAAAAAGAACATCTACAACAGCAACATCGCACGAAATTCAGCGCCGCTCTAACTCTAGTAGGCGAAGTGTAAAGATATGAATCTCATCACTCATAACGTCAACAAAGTCATGATTGCACAAAGAGTTGTTGACGGATACATCAACCTCACAGCAATGGCGAAAGCAAATGACAAATTAATTGCAGATTACTTGCGTCTAGAAACGACAAAAGCCTTTCTCCAAGAGCTTTCTCAAAGTATGGGAATTCCCATAGTCGATCTAGTTAGGATCAAGACTGGGCGAGGTGGCGGCACTTGGGGACATCCGCAAGTGGCAATTAATTGTGGTCAATGGTGCAGTCCCTCTTTTGCTGTACTTGTTTCTCAGTGGGTGTTTGACTGGATGCGAAAGGGGAAGACTCCTGCAATCGCTCAACCTGTTGTTTCCTCTAGGGAACGGGAACTGCAATTAGAGTTGGAGCTAATTCGCGCCAAGCAGCACTATCAGGATACGGGATACGCGATCGCTCTTTCCACTAGTCCTGCCATGTTGCAATGGCTACGCGGTGAAACTCCTCCACCGCCAAAAATAGAGTATAGAGATCGCTTCGTCGATCCTACCACTGGTCAGGAAATCGGCAGTTCCAGCGGACGAAGCCTCACCCAGGTGATTGCCGATGCTGGCTTAAACCCCAAATCTACCCGCGATCGCAACCGCGTTAAGAAAATTCTCAAGTGTTGCGGCTTTGACTACGACAAAATGCAGCGCTGGGTGAGTGCGTCGTATCTACGCGAGTATCCAGTATTAGAAGAAGAGGTTTACCAACAAGCGTTGAAAGCAGTGCTGGCAGGAGTTGCCGAATTCCAGCCCCAACCAAATCTGTTCGTACACTCTTTGGAGCAAGCAACTCTCGCCCCTGATAGCATACCTCATCATTTACCAAAAAAAGAATCGTAAAGTGACTATTATCTCCCCAAACATCTGCGTTGTTTCGAGCTAAGAGAGTGGAAACGTTGCGCGGTCGCTCGCGCTCTATCTGTCAGGCTACCTTTAATTCTTCTACCAGCAAATCATTCGGTGTCACACCGAAGAACTTACAACACTGATACAAAGTTGCCGTTCCCATCTGATAGCTTGGATCGCTGGACAAATCTTTAGCAGTTTGCATTCCAATCCCAGCACGACGAGACAGCTGAGAGTATGTGATTCCCCTCTGTTTCATTAACTCGCCGACTCTGTGCTTGAACATACCTGCTTGACTCTAATCTCTACTTTAGAACACTTTACTTTTAGCATATCACTTGTTTTTAATTCGCAATTGCTCTAAACTAGAACTATACGCTCTAAAGTAGAGCAGTCGAGTTCAATTAAAGGCGGTGGCTCATGACCTGAGAAATCGAGAGCCTTCCGCCCGCCCTAGAAAAACAGGACATAATTATGATGACACAACAGAATGTATGCGACGAGCGTGAATTAGCCAAGTCAGAGCGGCGGCATCACGTTCTCCCGTTGGTAACTTGCCTCCAAATCTATGCTCAGAAGCTCATTGGACATAAGTTTTTCGTCGAGTTGGTATCGAAACAAGTTGAGATACAAAACGATCGCGCCGTACCAGTTAGCACTCAAACTATCGATGTCGTAGTGACTCAACCGGCTGAGAGTGCGTTAGCGAAGCTTAACAAAGTTATCGCACAATTGATTGCCACTTGTGAGTGGTTGAAGGATTACTCCGTTGTCTCCTACAGCAAACTGAGCTTTGACCAAGCGCCGTTTTAAATGAATCAAATCGGCTTGGAGCTAACTGCTTCAAGCTTTAATTTTGTAGGAGACAAAACATGACTTCCAACTTAACCAAAATAGATTCCTTGCCATCGATTGAAAGCGTGTTGATTGGGGGCGACTTATCGCAGCTTAGCAATAGCGATCGCTTGAAATACTACTCGCGCTTGTGTGAATCTTTGGGACTTAATGCCCTAACTCAGCCATTTGCGTATATCCGACTCAACGGCAAGTTAAAACTATACGCCCTGCGGGAAGCAACCGAGCAGTTACGGAAAATTCATCACGTTTCAGTGCGAATACAAGCGCGAGAATTAGTTGCCGATTCGATTTATGTCGTGACTTCCCAAGCCAGTTTACCGGACGGGCGCTGCGATGAATCAATTGGTGCGGTATCGATTGCGGGTTTGCAAGGCGAAGCCCTAGCCAATGCGGTGATGAAAGCCGAGACAAAAAGCAAGCGGCGAGTCACGCTCTCCATCTGTGGGTTAGCAATTCTGGACGAGACAGAAGTAGATTCAATCCCCAACGTTCAGTCTGAGCAAGAAACAGGCAGAATTGACAGCAACGAAGCTAATATCGGGCGGGTTTCCCGCCCGCTCGCTTCTAGTGTGTGCAAGTCGTGGAAATCGCCGCAAGATGCGATTTTGTGGGCGGAGAAATTACTGCCTCACCTATCAATGGACGAAATCCAGTCAGAATTCAATTTGCTGCCAGCAACTAACGGCAAAAAAGCACTTGCCTGGGTTGAGAGAGTTAATTCTTTGATGCTGGAGGTTCGGTGATGACCTCTAAATTATTGGCGGCGCAGTCCGTGCCAATTCCGACTCAACTTGCGGCATGGATTGCTCAAACATTCGCTCGAAGCGAAGAACGTCGAGACAAGGGATATGCAGGGAACTGTGCGGCGTTTGTCCAGCAGATCCATTTCTACATCACGCTTGAGTTTGGCTCAATTCCCAGCCAAGTTAAACAAATGTGTGAGGACGGTAGGCGCTGGATCTACAAGTCATACGAATCTTGGCGCACAGAAGTATTTCCGTGGCTGTCTGATTACGCTTTTCGCAAAGTGCGAAGTCTCCTTGTCGGGTTGGGGTTGATCGAAGTCAAGCAGTTGGGTTTGAGACAACAGGGGCGAGATCGCACTTGTTGGTACACCGTTAACTACAACCATCCCTTCCTGCAACAGTTAATTTCACCCGATACCCAACAAGTCAATTCAACTGATACACAAGCCTCTAATTCAACGGATGCAGCCGTACCTAGTTCAACGACTCCATCCGTTGAATGTCAACGAATACCAATAACTACTAGCAATACAACTGGCAATACTCTTTCTAGAAGCGAGACAGAAAACAAAACTGAACCAGCTCAAACCGCCTCGGACTCCTCGACTAGCAGTAAAGTCAACCCCGATTTGCCGCATTCCAAACCGAAATTTGTTGTTCGGGACAAATCTTCCGCCGCGCGAGCGACCGAGCCGTGGGAAGTTGCCCCGAACCAACCCTACCCCTACTTCTTGCAGTGGCGGGCGTTGCATTACAAGAACCAAGGCGGACACTGGGCAAATTCTCCTTTGACCAATGCATACAGTGAGTTTTACAAAAACCCTGTGAAGACAAATATCTTGTGGCAAGAGTTTTTACAGTTCTACAATCTCGCCCTAGATAACGCCCTGGCGTTACAGGCAGCGGGGATAGAAGTCGGGTTGCCATCCTGTTTTAGCGAAGTCAAAAGCGTGAATGAAGCGGAAGTAGTTTCTAAGGCTCAGGCTTTGGAGCAAAACGCTTCCCCAGCAAAACCAGTCATCTCGCACACGACTAATGTGTCCGAATCCATTCTGACACCACCCGCTCCTGCTGCTGACTTCAGTGCCAAAATTAGCCAGCTGGTCAGACAGCACACTATGCCCAAACCCAAACAAGAATTGCCAAAACCAAAAGATCCTGTAAAGCAGTATTTGGACTGGCTACGCGGTGACGAACCAGTTTTGGTGGAGGAGGCAAGGAAGAAACTGACGCGCTTGGTGATGGAACGAGATGACCTGCTGGCGGTGTGGAACGAGCAAGGAAGGTTGATTGATGTGGAATTCTCAAAGCTAATATCAAACAGTGCTAGTTATGAGCCGAAATAAATTAGGTCAAAATGCTGTGGATACTACCACAAAAATAGTAGAGGATCTCAAAGCGGGCGATCGGGTCGAATCGAATCATCCCTATTTTGCTGGAGCGGGAGTGGTTGACGATCTGCCAAACTTTGATGGCGCAGTCGTGCAATTAGCATCAGGCGAACGGCAATATATTCCAAGGAAATATTTGCGCTCGTCTCCAGCTCAAACCCAAGATTTCTGCTCTAGTGCAGTTGAGGAATCTTCACAACAGGTTAAATCTATTGCGCCTGCTGCGATTTCTGCTGACAATAGCGCACTTGAGATTGTCGAAACACTTACACCAGAAGAAGAACGCGATCGCCACCGCTTGGAGTTGCGCGTAGAAAGAGCGTTTTATCAGGCAGGTCTAGCAATCAAGGAATTGCGCGACCGTCGTTTGTACCGTAGCACTCACAGTAATGATTTTGTTGGGTACTGCCGCGATCGTTTTGGTAAGACCAAGCAAGCTGTTAATTATTTAATTGCCGCAGCTGAAGTTTATGGAAATCTGACGACAACAAATTGTTGTCGCGTACTGCCAACTTCAGTTGGGCAGGTGCGCTCGCTTTCTGGATTAGAGAAAGAATTACAAGTGGAAGTATGGCAGCAAGCTGTAGACCTAGTTGATGGTAAAGTTCCTAGCGGTCGTATTGTTAAAGGAATTGTCGAGCAGATGAAAGAAAAGCCCTTACTGCTTGCTAAAGAATACTGCCAAGCTGGTGATGTATTTACCCTGACTAAGTTGGAAGATAGCGATCGCAAATACAATGGCTATCCGTGTGTTGCAATAGAGCTAAAGCAATTTACTATATGTGTTGACGTACACGACACGACTTTAACTGTGAAACCAGAAAACCTTCAAAAACTTGACTCCCCGGAAGCTCATCGACAACTGCCACAAATTCTGATGCGAATCAAACGGTTGCGACAGGTGGGGACGCTCGACCGAGGTGCGAATCACTTTTTAACGGGATTGGGCAAACAAGTTTACCTAACAGAAGTTGAAGAAATGTTGCTCTCTTGCTTGGAGGCGCATTACAAAGTTGAAGATTGCAACGATGCACAAGCTACAACTTGAAACCCCAACAACTAATCTCCTTGCCCCAGAACAAGAGCCGCAGATGCAAGAAATAAGCAATCGCATTGCTCTTTTGCGCTCGTGCGATCTCGACCCGTTTGAGAGAGAAATTTTGTCGATGCTGGAGCGTCCTATCGGAAACTGTGCCAAAATTCTTTAAAGCATCCAAGCAAGACAAAGCTTTATTACGGCAACTCGATGCTCCAAGCTGACCCCGTTGGATCGACCTCCATGCTACATCATTTTCAATGAGCGACGCATCTTGTGCAGTAGCAACGAGTACGGTTGCGGCGAGCGTGTTTCTCTGTTAGGATTTCTCCCAGCTGTACACAGTTCCAATTTATCTACTTTCCACGCGAGCGCTTGTCCTCTTCCAGGCAAGAACACCGCAGCGAACCGCGTTTTGTTAAATAGCCAGCTATTGTAGTAATTCTAGATAGACAGAAAGTCGGGCTAATTTTATAATTTTCAGGATAGAAAAAGATACGATTTTCAGTCAAGATGTGCTTGATTTGTTAAATACCATGAAACAACAGTTGAAGGAAAAGAGAGAGCGGCAGGGATTTAGTTTAGTTATTGCTATAGCTGCCATAAGTTTAGTCACACAAACCAGCGTTAACGCACTGACTTATACCAGTGCTTCTTTACACTCGCAAGCAAACAATCGTGCTTCTACCTCAAGTCTTTCTGCTTTAGAGATGTTTAAAGAAGCATACGAAAATCGTTACACTTGGAACGAGCAGTTTCCCGGCTACACTGCAAAAGTGGATTTTACGCAAGGGCAGGAAAAATATCAAGGTCGCATCCAAGTCAAACCAGATTTAAGGGTAGTAGTCAGCGGCATTAATAATGAGGAAGCACGTCAGTCAATAGAAAATCAATTACAGATGCTTGTGGTTCATCGGCGCTCTGTTCCGTTTGAAAAAGTCCACAAAGATAGTACTTTCAAATTTGGCAATACGGATAAAAATGGCGCTGTAGAAATTATTAAAGCAAACGAACCAGGCTCTAGTTTCAAAGTGTACGATCGGCAAATCGTACAGGTCAATCGTCAGATGGGAGGGCAATCCTTTAGCGTGAATACTCTGGATACAAAAGTTACGCCAGAAGGATATCTAGCTACTCGCTATCGCACAACATTTCACCAGCCCCAAACAAAACAAGTCTTAGCTGAAGAAGTATCTGAGGATACTTATAAAAAAATTGGCGATTATTATCTTCCCGTGAGCCAAGTTGTTCAGCATTCTGAAGGGGGGAAGCAGTTTAAAGCTGAATTCAACTTTACCAATCTTCAATTGCTATCTAGTAAAAAGTAATTAATTTTGCGTCGACTTTATCTGTTATTGAAGTCGGCGCTAGCGTTTTAACGGTTGGTAACTTGAATATAGAAGAGGATTACTGATATAAATTGTAATTCCAAGTTTTACGTTCTATAGTATTTTTTTATCAAACATATGCCTGCTTCTACCAAAATTTCGTTTGTCTGGCTGGGGTTAGTAAATCTTCTAGCTGTAGCAGGAGGCTCAATTATTTTTGAGTCTTACTCTTTAGCACAAATTGTTCCAGATAGTACTTTGCCTGTAAATTCTACTGTTCAAACTCAAGATAGCAGTAATATCATTTCGGAAGGGACTAAGGCTAGTAACAACCTATTTCACAGCTTCGAGCGTTTCTCCCTTCCTACAGGTGGTGAAGCCTACTTCAACAACTCTCTAGACATTCAAAATATCTTTAGTCGCGTCACGGGCAGCTCTATTTCCAGTATTGATGGTTTGATTCGTGCTAACGGCACTGCCAACCTATTCTTACTCAATCCCAATGGAATCATATTTGGTCCCAACGCCAAATTAGATCTTGGTGGTTCCTTTGTTGGCAGTACGGCTAGCAGCATTAATTTTGCTGATGGAGTGAGATTCAGCGCCACAAATCCTCAAGAGCCGCCATTGTTGACAGTTGATGTCCCTGTCGGTTTAGGATTTGGGAGCAACCCTGGAAGGATTGCCGTACAAGGTAACGGTCAAGGGGTGAGGCAAGCTTCTACTCTTATAGATACTAATCTAGGACTGCGCGTACGACCGGATCGAACATTAGCTTTGGTCGGGGGAGATGTAATCCTGGAGGGTGGAACGCTGAAAACAGCAGGCGGCAGAATAGAGTTAGGTAGTGTCACTCAAGAAAGTTTAGTTAGCCTCACCCCTATCAGCAAAGGCTTTGCTTTAGGTTATGATGCGGTGCCTAGTTTTGGTAACATCCAACTATTCCAACAAGCGGTAATAGATGCTAGTGGTATAGGTGGCGGTGATATAAAAGTGGTTGGCAGACAAATTCAACTAAGTGATGCTTCCCAGATTGATGCTAGTACACTAGGAGCAGCGCCAAGCGGACAGATTATCATGAATGCTTCAGATTCAATTCTTTTGGATGGCAGTAGAGAAAACGAGCAAATTCCGACAGGAATCTTAGCTACTGTTTACCCAGGCGCTCAGGGTACTGGAGGAGACATTATTTTGGAAACAAAACGTTTAGAAGTCAAAGATGGAGCGCAGATAGGAACTAGGGTTGAAGGTGAAGGAAATGCTGGCTCTATTTTGGTTAAAGCTCGCGATTTAATCGAGCTAGTTGGGCAGTCAGCGCCTGAAGGTACGTTACTTAGCGGACTATTTTCGTTTGTTACCCCAGGAGGTACTGGTTCGGGGGGAGGTATAACTGTTGAAACAAAGCAGTTAAACATTCGAGATGGAGCGCAGGTATTCGCAGGTACGAGCGGTGTTGGAAAAGCAGGTTCGGTATCGGTTAACGTCGAAGATCTAGTAGAACTAGTTGGCACGGGAAGAACTCCCAGTCGCGGTCGCACGAGCAGCGCCATATCAACCTCAGCACTGCCAAGAGCCGTTGGAAGTGGCGGAGCAGTAACAATAAAAACGCGAAGATTAAGTGTTCGAGACGGTGCAACAGTGTCGAGCAGTACTTTGGGAAGGGGAAAAGCAGGCAGTATTTTAATTCAAGCAACAGAAGCAGTAGATCTAGTTGGAAGATCGACAGACGGATCTTTAACGAGTAACTTATCAGCTCGTGCCAGAAGTTCAGCTAGTGCGGGGGACTTGACTGTGGAAGCAAAGCAGTTAAACATTCGAGATGGAGCACAACTTAGCGTTCGCAACGATGGAGCGGGAACTGCTGGAACCCTTCGAGTCAATGCCGATCGCATCAGCCTCGGCAACAATGGCAATATCACTGCCACCTCCACTTCAGGAGAGGGCGGAGATATCTTCTTAAACTCGCAAAACCTTCAGCTCCGAAACGGCAGCAGTATCTCTGCTACTGCTGGACTAGCAGGCGGTGGCGGCAACGGTGGTAACATCACCATCGACACCGACACCCTAGCTGCTATTCAAGGTAGCAGCATCACCGCCAATGCTTTCACGGGCAGAGGCGGCAATATCCTGATTACGACTCAAGGAGTATTCCAGTCCCCCGACAGCATATTCGATGCCAGC
>NZ_RSCK01000040.1:0-22517 GCF_003991895.1 Chroococcidiopsis cubana SAG 39.79 | reverse complement strand
CGCAATCCCCTCTTGCCCAAATGGGATATTCTTATCCGACCTGCCTCATAGGTATTTTGTTTCTTGGAGATCGCCTAACTGCCCTCGGCATCAAGCGAAGATGAAGTTCGGTCAAGCCGCGAACGCACTCATCACCAACTCCCGATGCGAGCAGCGTAACTTTTCTGCTGTTAAATACTTCTGGGCGATCCTTTCCCCTTCCGTGTAACTAATTGCCTTTTCCATCAAGCAGCGATTCTCCACCCACACCTGATACAAGTTCCACTTCGGGTCGTAGACGACCTGCCACTCGACTGCCTTGGGGACTGGGGCTGGCGGCTGTGAGGGGGCTTGAATGCTGCTGTAGCCATCCAGATAACCTTGAGAGTAAGGACAGCTTGCTTGTTTGCACATGGGTGGCATCCGAGCGGCAGCATCGTGTTTCCCGTGGATGCAACCGCTTTCGTATTCGGCGATTGCTTCCCAATCGGGTTGGGGTTGACGATCAGTCCGATCGCCCTTTAATTGGGCTGGCTGTTCTGATTCTATGTTTTCCGATACGGCTGCTGTTGGTTGTTGTTGCTCTACTGTGGCTTGAGGCGCTACAATCCACTCCTCAGAATAAGAAGCGGATATAGGTTTAACTAGCAGCCGCACTCGTCCATCGGCTAACACTTCTCTTTCCACTACCTGCATCAACGGAGTGAACGGAGCGCGAATTTCGTCTCCAACTTGAGCAGCGGCGGTTGGTTCGTCCCAGATTTGGGGAGTCTGGACTTGTGCAATCGGTTTTAGGTGCGTTAACATTTTGATACCTAGTGATAGGAAACAATTGCCTGTAGCGATCGCCCTGGTAAGTTGAGCGCTACAGGCTTTGTAGTTTTGAAAATTCAGTCAATTCTCGACAATAAATTATTTCTTCATCTGCCCTGCGCTTCAAGCGTTGACCACAATGGGTAAGGTCTGTCTCACCTAGCCTCGCGGCTATTTCTCACAGGTCATCCACATTTGATGTGGGGTGGGCGGTGGTTCGGCAGTTCCGCTCTCTGCTACTCTGTTGTTTATATCCTTAATAGTAGTACCCCTATTAGTAGCAGTCAATAGCTTTCTCCCTTCTTTTCTATTAGTCTTAGTAATACTACTGACAGTTAAGTATTACTCACAGTAATACTAATTACAGGTAGACAACTTATAAGGGTACTACTTATGATAGGAGTGAAAGCTTGAGGATATGCCAGTGAAAGTTTTGCTTCAGGAGGTTAGAAAATCTCGTGGATTTTCCCAAAATGACTTGGCGCGTATGATTCGGATGTCTCCTCAAAATATTCAAAAAATTGAGCAGGGAGATGCTAAATCCCTAACTTTTGTGACTTTAGGACGATTATGTAAAGCTTTGAGCTGTCAACCAGGCGATTTATTAGTTTATGAAGACGATCCCGACCGAAGTGACGAATATGAAGGAATGACTCCATCAAAGGAATTTACCGTTAATAGAGATGCGGTCGAAGGTCGCCCTTCTCAACAACGTCGGCAATCGCGTTCTTCAATCGCCATTGTTCTTGACTTACCAGAATCTGCCTAAGCTATAACTATTTTTTGCTGCAACCAATTCCCTATTTATTATCGGCTCAAAATAATTTACTGTTCTGATAGCCGCCACTGTTCTTACGACCGATCGCACTATCTGAACGAAAGTTAAAACAGCGCCCCTCCAGTGTTAGTTTTCCAGTCTAGTCACCAGGGGGGTACTGCGATCCAAACTATTTATTGTTGGGATACGACAATGACTAATTTAACAGTTATCGAGCGTGATGGCATTCTCGTAGTAGATTCCCGTTTAGTAGCACAAAGACTGGGAATCGAACACCATACTCTACTCAAAACGATTGACAAATATTTGGCGCGGCTAGAAGCAAAATCGCCAGTTCGATTTGAAGTAGATGTGGTGAAACGCCCACAAGGAGGAGGTTCTCCTACTCGCTATGCTTTACTAGATGAGCGACAAGCAACACTATTGATGACCTACAGCCGTAACACCGAGCAAGTTCTTGATTGTAAGGATGCATTAGTTGACGCTTTTGAAAGAGCCAAGCAAATCGTCAAACAAGGCATCTCTGCTCAAAACCCAGAAACTAAGCGAATGAAACTAGAGCTAGAACTAATTCGTGCCAAGCAACATTACCAGGATACCGGACATGCAATCGCGCTTTCCACCAGTCCCGCTATGTTGCAATGGCTACGTGGTGAAACTCCTCCACCTCCAAAAGTAGAGTATCGCGAGCGCTTCGTCGATCCTGCCACCCGTCGAGAAATCGGGAGTTCCAGCGGGCGAAGCCTCACCCAGTTAGTTACCGATGCTGGGCTAAATCCCAAGTCCTCAAAAGACCGCCAAAAAGTTAAGAAAATTCTTAAATGTCTTGGTTTTGACTACGACAAAATGCAGTGTTGGGTCAATGCGTCATACCTGCGAGAGTATCCAGTGTTAGATGATGATACATACCGAGTGGTGCTAAAGGAAGTATTAGCAGAAGTTACCCAATCCGAGTCCCAACCAAATCTGTTCGTACATTCATTGCAAAGATCGAGCTTTACTCCTAGTAGTGCGCCTGATTGCTTAGAAAGAGAACCATAAGTGCAAAGTTGTACGCTCCTACAAACAAGCATCAAATCCAAGCAAAAATGGCGATCGGAAGTTCTAATGAAGTTGTGGAAGTGTCAAAAGTTGCGAATCTTCAGTGATAACTAAGGGGGTTTGGGGGAGAAGATATACAGTACTCTACACAGCTAACTGGCTAGCTGTTGCTCGCTATATTCCTGCGAGAAAACGTCAGCAGGACTTACTTTTAATGTTCGACAAATCGCGATCAAGTTTTCTTTTGATGGATACGCTTCCGGATCGCTATATAACCTATATGCCGTTGACTGAGGCATTCCTGTCATTTTCCAAAACTTATAACCGCTGATCCCTTGTCGTTCGCAAATTGCTTTGATGTTATTGATCATACTACTACCCCCTTGTAGTCCCATTCTATGAAACTAAGCATACAGAGTCAACCAATACTCCAACGGCGTTGACATACTCACGAGGATGGAGTAAGGTAGCTGTATTGAGGCAATCGCATCACCGACTAAAGCTTTGCGATCGCCAGTCCCATTCTTCAGGAACCAGATTAATCATGACATACCTGTTCGACTTAGAGCTAGATTGGAAGCGGATTGAGCAAGAACAAGAAGCAAGACAAGATTTGTACTTAAGTGGGATTGACGACGGCTATTCCAGAAATTCTTAGAAAGACAGCGATGAGTTGTATCTGCACGGTTATATAGAAGGATTAAAGCGATATAGCGAAGAACTATCTTGCAAAATTCAAAAGCGGCTCGATGTGAACGGAGAATCAGAAAACATTGAGTCTGTTTTCTAAAAGTTGCCGCGAACAAGTACAACGCACTTCACAGCCAACTCTCCCTCAGTCTCGCATAGAGAGTTGGCACAAATGCTCGATCGCCTGTAATGAAATGTAGCTAGGTGAAATACAAGCACCTTTGGAATGCAAGCAATCTAATTTGGCTAAGTATGGAAACAACAAAATTACTGCTGTCTAACTCCATCCCCACACCAGTAGAGTTGGCAGTGAAGTTGAGGGATACGCTCAAGACCAGAGCATCGGACGGGGCGATGTTTTTGCAGCAGTTGCATTACTGGACGCTGAAGGAAGAAGGAATTTTACGTCAAGGAGTTCGCTGGATCTGGAATACCTACAAAGGTTGGCTAGCTCAATTTTCTTGGTGGAGTGAGTGGGATTTCCGAGTCATTACAAAGGCTTTGCGCGGCTTGGGATTGATTGAGTTCGAGCAGTGGCGTGATTGCGGGCGCGACCGCACTGGCTGCTACCGGATCAATTACGAGCATGAATGGCTTCAAGACTTGAGCGCTCCCATCTGTAGTCCAGTCTCGGATGCAATCGGAGAACACTTAACTACTCCAACCGATGCTTGCGCTACCGATAGAACAGAAACTACTCCTGAGATAACTACACAAATAAAGCCGCAAAAAGAAAAAAATCTTCCGATTGATGTAGAGCAGACGATCGAGAAATACTACGACCAACTCAAGTATTACCAAATCTATCCTCTGATTTGGCAGAATGACGTATTGATAGAAAATCCGCAATTTATCCCCGTGCGACGGGCGTTGACAAAAATTGAGCGCTCCATAGCCGAGCGAGCAATTGAAGCCTTTTTGCGCTCGTGCAGGTCGAACCGAAAATTCGACAATCTGTATGGGGCGCTTGCCGCTGCAATCTACGGTCGCTGGGGAGGTTGAAATGAACGATTCTCCATATAATGCAATCGCCATCCTCCGCCAGAAGCGTTCGGTTCTAGAGTCATTGTCTGCAAACGTTTTGTATTTGGCACTCGATGAAATCCGCCGTGATGGGGGGACGCAGCCGAGAGCTGCTATAGACCTCAAGCACGTCAAATTGCTAGAAGAACAGATAGAAGACGGGCAGGAATTAGAACCCGTGACGGTGTTCTACGATGGCGAGTCCTATTGGCTAGCAGATGGCTATCATCGTTTTACCGCTCATCGCAACCGAGGACTTGAAGCGATCGCTTGCGTCGTTCGTCAAGGTACTCGTCGCGATGCCGTCCTCTACTCGGTGGGGGCGAATGCCGAGAACAAACCCGCACTCCCGCGCTCTCGGGAAGACAAGCGCCGTGCCGTGATGACTCTGCTCCAAGATCCCGAATGGGGAGAATGGAGCAACTACAGTATTGCCAAGACTTGCCGAGTGAACGAGAAAACCGTGCGAAATCTCCGCTCCTCTCTCACTACGGAAATCCGTAGTGAGGAATCGACTCGGATTTATAAAACCAAGCACGGTACAACTGCAACGATGGCTACTGCCAGCATTGGGAAGGCGCACTCAACTCGATTGCCCGATCGCCATTGCGTAAAGTGTGACTCCACTGCTCAAGTGGAAGATAACGAACAAAAAAGATTTGTTGTGGGCGATCGCATTACCGTTGCCGCCGACCATCCCCTGCTTCCCAATCGCTCTGGTACAATCTCTCAAATACCTAATTCTAATGCTGCTGTTGTGGAACTAGACACGGGAGAACGCGAGTTAATCGCACTCAAGTACTTAGCACCAGCTACTGCTCAACACTTAAAGTTAGAGATCGCTGGACTAGTGGAGATTCATGCGCCCGACAACGACAAGATCGACGGTCGTGTTGGACGTATCGCTACTGTGAAAGAAAATAATGTCGAGGTGTGGCTGCGCGACGTGGAAACGATGACGATGCATAGTTATAGCTTGAAGCCCCAACAACTAACTCCCTTACCCCTAGAACGAGAGCCGCAGCTTGTAGAACTAAGCGATCGCATTGCTCTTTTGCGCTCGTGCGATCTCGACCCGTTTGAAAGAGAAATTTTGTCGATGCTAGAGCGCCCCATCGTGCTCACACCGACCGAGTTGGAATATCTCGTCGGGATCGAGAGGCGTTACGGCATCGTGGAGAAATGAATGATGTTGAGGTGATCGCTTCCACGATCGCTGCGTCAACGGGAACGATATTGGTCGATCACAACGCTTGCATGAGCGAAATGCTCAACCATGTCCGTGCTGTAAGTGCTGCAACCGCCACGAGACGTATTTTGGTCAGAGCTTTCGGCTAGCACGACTTAACTATTACGGTCGAGCGAGCTAGTAAAGTTAGTCTTCTGACTAGCTAGTTGTTGCCGTTCGCAGACTAGGACAGTGCCGCGATTTCCCCGCGTAATTCGTAGTTCCTCGTCGAGGTAAAGAATTTCTAAGCTACCTTTTGGCGAGCGATGCATCGTGAAAGAGACTTCACCCGTGTGCGAATCTATCTCTTGAGGAGGAACTAGACCAAACACGAGCGCAAATGCCCCAGAGGTCAGTTTTTCTCGCCAATTTCTGCTACGCTGGCTCTGTTGCCCAAAAACCGCCTTCCATGCCGCCATCTGCGCGGGGTCTTGCGGCGCGAGAATCCCACCCGTAAATTTGACCTGCAAGACTGTATCTTGAATTGGTTGACAAACTCCAAGATTGCGGACAACTCCAGCGAGTGGGGGAAAACGGTCGTCTGCTATTGTAAATTTCACAACGATATCGTGGCTACGCTCTGCGCTATTTCCTAAAGGTAAGACTGGTTGTAGAACTCGGTCGATGACAACTTGAAGCGATGCTGGTTGAAACATATTAAATGCAAGACGACCGAGTGTATAAACAAACTTGCCATCCTCTCGCTGCTTTCCTTGAGAAAAATTTGGGGAGCTAATTAACAACCATTCATCCTCTAATAAAGAACCGCAGCGAGCCGGAGCAGGAGTTGGGTTGAAATTGCATAGCTCTTCAATGGCAGCAACTACGGCTTGATTTTTAGTATTCCCCCTGTGAACGGCAAGAGCTTCACGTAGTATTGCTTTAGTAGATTTTCGTCGTTCAATTTCGAGCGCCATATAGTTATGGAGTTTCTAATAAACTGTTGCTACTTTGTCTGGCAAGTGCTGCTATTTTTCACATTAAAACGGTTGGCAACATATTACAATAGCTACAAATTTTTGCAAGCTGGAAAAAAATCCACTGCTGCTGGTAGACTACGATCGTCATCCTAAAATAGGCAAAGCAAGTATTAAAGCGAGAGTTAGGAGTTAACCATTCGCTATCTGAAATAGTTTGTGCTTAGATCGGTCGATTTAGGACATTCTCCCTTACGCGGTGTTGAAGGAGTAGTTGAGAACTATGGTTAAGAAAGTCGCCATCTTGGGTGCAGGTCCGAGTGGGATTCTCTTTGCCCACTATCTATTGCGTCGTGACGGTTATCGAATTGATGTTTACGAGCGTCGAGCCGATCCGAGAAACATATCGTTTGAGAAGTCTAGAACCTATCCTCTAACTCTAAATGAAAGAGGATTGAGCGCTTTGAGAAAAATTGATGGATTAGAGTCAGCGGTTAAAGCTCAGTCTGTGGAGATTCGAGGAATCATAACTCATCGTCACAATGGTAGAACGCAATTGTTACCTAGAAACAAGCCTATTTTTGCTCTCGATCGGACTAAGCTAGTAAAGATCTTGTTGGATAAGCTGACCGAAAAGTACGACAGTAATCGAATCAACTTGCATTTCAATCATCAGTGCGAAATTGTTAACATTGGGACAAGAACGATAGAGTTGCAACCACTTAGTCAAGAGGTGTACGGGCAGCCAAGTAAGAAGTTTGCTACTGGTTACGATCTTCTTGTAGGCGCGGATGGAGCGCGTTCTGTTGTTAGAAAGTATCTTCTAGATACAGAGCTGTTTGAATTCGAGCAGAAATACGTCCCGTTTGATTACAAACCGATTTTCTTACCCTGCGATCTAGAAAAAGTAGATATCGACCTAAGACCGGGCTACATTCATAGCTGGAGATTAAATGATGGCACTACTATTTCGCTCGTACCGATGTTAGACAAAACAGCTAGTGGTGTAATTATATTTCCTAAGGCAAAAAGCCGAGCGAACGGTCTTTTCAACAAAGATCGAGTTTTAGACTTCTTTTGCCGCAATTTTCCAGAGCTGGGTCAAATTATCCCTGAATCGGAAGTTGAATCTTTTCTTGCCAGACTCACATCGACAGTGTTGACAACTCGCTGTAGCCATTATCACTATGGTGATAGCGTGTTATTGATCGGAGATGCCGCCCATACGGTGTCTCCATCTTTAGGTCAAGGTTGCAATTTAGCACTTGAAGATGTAGCAGCGTTTAATGATTTGTTAGACAAATACTCTGACAATTTAACGGAGGTAATACCGGAGTTTAGTACTCGTCGCCAGCCAGAAGGCGATGCCCTACTAGAGCTTTCTCAAAATCCGTTTCCATTCTCAAAATTGTTATTTGCTGAATTTCTTCTCAGACAGAGTATTGCTAAAATCATGAACAAGATGTTTCCCAACATTTATCCACTTCCCTTATTTGATTTACTGTCCGAAGCTACAGTTTCTTATTCAAGAATACTCAAATTGAATCAAAAATGGATTTTGAAAGTGAACAGAATTAATAATAGGCTAATACGTCAAGTCAAGTGATGTTTTTAACTTTAGCTGTAGATTGATTTTAAGAGTTTAGGAAAGCGCAATTAATAGTAATTAGTTTTGTCTCAACGAGGTTTTAAGAGCTAGCTTACAAGTTAATTCAAAAGGGCTATTTCTAGAATTTAGACTTGAAAAGTTTTACGTTGTTAAAAATCATGAGTAAATTCTTGGATGTTTGTATTATCTTAAGTTTTCCATCAATCTCCTTATCTTACTTGTTAGCGGTATTGCCGACACTAGCACAAGTAGTTCCAGATAACACGCTTCCTATTAATTCCATTGTCAGGACTGAAGGTGAGAACAGCAGCATTCTAGGAGGAACTAAGGCAGGCAATAATCTATTCCATAGTTTTGAGCAGTTTTCTATTCCAACTGGAAATACAGCCTACTTGAACAACGCTCTAGACATTCAAAATATATTCAGTCGAGTTACGGGTAGCTTTATTTCCAATATTGATGGTTTAATTCGTGCTAACGGTACTGCCAACCTATTCTTACTCAATCCCAACGGAATAATATTTGGTCCCAACGCCAAATTAGATCTTGGTGGTTCCTTTATTGGTAGTACTGCCAGCAGGATTGAATTTGCTGACGGAGTGAGATTCAGCGCCACAAGTCCTGAAGCTCCGCCTTTATTAACGGTAGATGTACCTGTCGGCTTAGGATTTGGGAGCAACCCTGGAAGGATTGTCGTACAAGGCAAGGGTCATTCTTTAGTACCGTTGTTTGCGCCGCTCAAACTGGGCGAGCGCTCAACTGGACTTCGTGTGGAACTAGGGAAAACGCTAGCTCTGGTAGGTGGCGATCTCAGCTTAGATGGCGGCATTGCAGCTGCTGAGGGAGGATCGGTGGCTCTGGGCAGTGTTGCTTCTGGTGAAGTTAGTCTAATCCAAACTTCAACTGGTTGGAGTTTAGACTATCAAGGAGTAAAAAACTTTAAGGACATTCATCTGTCACGTCAAGCTTTAGTCGATGCCAGTGGCGCTGGTGGGGGTTCTATTCAACTACAAGGCGGTCGCGTTACGCTCGCCGATGGGTCGCTGGTTTTAATCCAAAATCGAGGTATTCAACCAGCAGGGAATATCAGCGTGAATGCAACGGAATCTTTAGAAGAAAGCGGAACTGCCTCTAATAGCAGTACCCCTAGTAGTTTGTTTAGCGAAACTGTGGGTCTTGGTAATGGTGCAGATATTTCAGTTTCAACAAAAAGGTTAAGTCTTCAAGGTGGGGGTAGGATATATACCAAAACTTTTACTCCTGCCAAGGCTGGCAACATCACTGTGTTAGCTTCTGATTCTCTACAATTAAATGGATTTTCGCCCGTTAATCCTCTAATTATGAGTGCTATTTCTACATTTGCTCTAGGTACGGGGAATACGGGTTCTGTACAGATATCAACTGGAAAGTTAACTGCTTTAGATGGAGGATACGTGTCTTCTACTACCTACGGCAGTGGTACGGGAGGAGATGTATCAATCGATGCCTCTGACTCTATTCAACTTATTGGGGCAAACTTGAAAGTTTTTGCTCCTAGTGTCATTGGAGCTTCTACCTTCAGTACTGGGAAGGCTGGTAACGTAACAATCAATACGCCAAGCCTAGAAGTTTTAGATGGAGGAAGAGTTAATGCTTCTACTTTAGCTAGTGGCGCAGCTGGGAGCGTGACTATCAATGCCTCTAACTCTGTAAAGGTCAGTGGTATCACGCCCGGCTCTCGCAATCCCAGTTTAATCGATTCGTCTGCCAACATCGTAGACGAAATTACAAGACCTTTTTTAGGAGCGCCGCCAGTACCTTCCGGAACGTCTGGAGATGTGACGATTAAAACTAAAAGATTGAATGTCTCCAATAGCGGTCAAGTTAGCGTGAGAAATGATGGATTAGGCAATGCTGGAAAGCTACAGATTGAAGCAAGCTCGATCGAGCTAGACAATCAAGGTGGAATTACAGCTGCTACCGCATCAGGAGAAGGAGGAAACATATTTCTAAACTCGCAAAACCTCCAACTGCGAGATGGCAGCAGTATCTCCGCCACTGCTGGGTTAGAAAGAGGTGGAGGCAACGGCGGCAACATCACCATCGACACCGATACCCTAGCTGCCTTGAATGGTAGTAGTATCACTGCTAATGCCTTCACAGGCAGAGGTGGCAACATCCGCATCTCGACTGCTGGAATATTCCAGTCCCCCGACAGTATATTTGATGCCAGTTCCCAGTTTGGCGTGGACGGGACGGTGGAAGTACGCAATTTGGGACTAGAACCAGACGAAGCACTCGTCCCCTATAACGAAGTCTTCATCCCATTTGAGCAAGTCATCGCCAATAGCTGCTTTGCACCACGCAACAAGAAGCGGGTGCGGCTCGTCGTCACGGGCAACGGTGGCTTCCCCGCAGGACCCGGAGACTCGGTAATGCCGATGCCCTTGTTCTCCGCCGAGGGGTTAGACGAGGAGTTGGAGCCGCAATCACCTCCACAAGATAGTCCAGCACCTGCCGATGACGAGTGGCACTTAGGAGATCCGGTAGTGGAAGCGACGGGGATTATCAAGACTAAGGATGGCAGGACGTTGTTAGGAATGGTGGGCAGCAGCTTGCCAAATGCAGAAGACGCGATTTGTCAGTAAGATGAGTGCCGCGTGACAACGAGCCGCCGCTGCTGCCGGTGGATTTTCCCCTCTGCTTCCAAGCGCTGGAGGATGGTAGTTACCGTAACGCGATTCGTCCCCAGTGTCTGAGCCAAGTGCTGATGGGTCAGCGGCAAGTCAAGCAAGCGACCGTTCTCCACGTCACGACCGAATTTCTGACTCAACCAGACGAGTAGTTGCCACAACTTATGGGATAGGGGATTGAGATGAATGATGCTCAAGAGTTCTTCGGTTTGCTGCTGGCGGTGAACGAGCGCATCTGTTAGCTGCGACCACTCGTGGTGGGGGTAGCTACTGATGACGACATCGGTAAGGCAGTGGAGTTCGTAAGGTTGGACTCGTGACAATCCATGACCGACAATATCTCCCGCTTCCCAGTAGCCCAAGCAAACCAGCTCGCCCTCACTAGTCCAAGTCATGCTGCAAACGACACCTGATTTGATTTGCCATAAATCTGTCTTGTGTTCCGGCAGCCGTGCGCGACGGACAAATTGCTGTTGGAGCGGTGGAGTAACTAAATCAGCAAGCGGTTTTAGCGGTTGCATCTTACCCCTCCAATTGAGCTTTGGGCTTTACCAACTAGCACAATTAGAGCCACTAGATACATTGATACAACAGCTAGAACGGGATAAACAAGGAGGTTTTGGCTCATCACTTCACACCAAATCAAGTACTAACAAGTGAATTAGAGGAAAGTCATTTTTTCCCAAGTTATGCTACTGACTTGAGTGACTTGCAGCTAAGCCCGATTTCAAAAGAAAGCGGCAATAATTTCAGTATCTCAAGACACGTTTGGCAGAAAAGAAATCTTTTTTAATAAACCAAAATCTTTCTTGATAAAAATGCAGTTCAATGCCTGTATTTTCCCGAACTTTAGCTAATTGACAAATGATGAGATTGACACTTAATTGACAGGATTTTCATTTGATTGGAGTATAGAGGTGACAGCAGTAGAACTCGGACTGAAATTTGTCAAGTACCGTGAGCGAGAAATAAGGACGGGCAAGCGTGGTCATGTATCAGCACCATTTATCGCACTTAGAAGATGAATCGTCCGAACCCAACCGCAGAAAATCGAGAACTGCTGCTTCAAGTGCAGTGCGGGAGTGGCACATGCCATCGGATAGCTTGAGTGCAAACGAAGCGAAAGGCTTCCAACTACAGCAGCAGCAACGGCAAGTAGTTGTCATGCAGCTACAGTCTTTTGAACAAGTGACACAAGCCGTCCAAATTTTCTGGCAGGGTCAAACGCTAATCTTAGACCTGACTCAGATGGATACAATCCAAGCACAACGAACAGTAGACTTTGTGGCTGGAGCAAATTACTCAATAGATGGGCAGCAACAACACCTAGCACCAGGGCTATTTTTGTTCGCACCCAAGGGCGTTCGCTTAGCAAAGGCTGTCGTTGAAACTGCCGAGTTGTAGAATCGTGAGCTTTGTGTTGGCAGGACTGTAGCTGGTAATTCTCGTCACAGGAGCGAATTATTAATGCAGCTCGAAGATATTCGATACTTTTTTACCAATCCCCCAGCGATTTATCTGAGCCCTGAGCAAGCAGTTTGCTACGTGCTGTCAGTGTTGTTGGAGGGCGAATCTTACGGGACTGGGCTAATTCGACAGCTCGAAGGCGAATATGGCAACTATCGTCTCTCGGACACGATCCTACGTGCAGCGCTGGAATTTCTCGAATCAGAGGGAGCAATCTGCGGTAGCTGGCACAAAGGAAAAGGGCGCGGACGACCGCGACGGGTGTATCGGCTCAACCCCGCATGGCAGGATGAAGCACGAAAGCTAGCGCAATTGTGGCGTGACTTTACCACTACTCAGCAGCAAACAAGGCTGAGTGTTGCAGTTCGCTCGCCAAAGCGAGTGGCACGAGCGTAGTGGCTGTTGCATCTTACACCGATGACAATGAGAATTTGACTCCTGGTTCGTGAAGTAAAGTTTCCCAATCGCTATCACAGACTTGGGAAACTCCCTACTGCATTTGCCGAGCGCTTATCGCTTCGTCACAAACCTGGGTAGGCGGAACGATTTGTCATCTTGGCGATCGCTACCAGCAAAGTAAGCCCAAGAGCCAATGCTGGCAGCTAAGAGCCAGCCGAGGATTAATACTGCTACGGGAAGCGCGATTGAACTATCCATCTCATAACCTCCTACAATTTGAGATTTGCCGAACTAGTCGTGCGCGCACAGCTCCTTCTTAACAAGGGGATCGAGAAGCGTCAACATTTCTTAAAGGAAAACGCCCAATTGTTACGTATATATGCATAACTCTCAGAAAGCCCGGCGCACACATTGCGGTTTGGGGATCGCCACCAGAGGGTGAGGATTTTGCTTCCCAGTCACACTTTGAGTCGGAGCCAGCCAACCTAATTATGAGAAATTACGACTAATGTGAGATTGACTGATGCACTGTTTTGGACAGATTGCTCCGATTGTTGGCATCGACGACAAAACGCTCTTTGGCAAGGTGTGGCAACAGACTGAGGTAACTCTCTCGACTTGTCCTGAGCTACTTCAATTGGATCTGGCAGCATTCGTGCCTTGGAACTACAGCAACGAGCGCGAGCAGAGCTAACCGATCGTGCTTGGGCTTGGAATGATATCGCTACCTATCCCAATTTCGGCAGCTTGCCAGTCGCCTTGGACGCTTTCTGGAAAGATAATATAAAAACATCGTCAAAAAACGTAGGTGCTGAGTGTGCGAAGGCTATTCTCCCCGGCTCAAAAACTTCTGATATTGCGTCGCGCTAATTATCAGTGCGAGATTTGCGGTGTATGTTTAAGTCGGGACAATTTTGAAGCCGACCACAGAATAGCTTACTCCCAGGGAGGGGCAACCCAAGTGTGGAATGCCTTGGCTTTATGTAAAAACTGTAACCGTCAGAAGTCGGCTCGACCTTACCATAGCTAGGAGTAGCACGGTGGACAACTATTTCCTTGCCTATCACCAGCTCGTGCTGGCTCGAATTATATCAGGGCAAACGCAACTGTACCCTCATCAAATCAAAGCTTTGCTAGCAATCTATCAAAAAGCTTGTACGGGAGAAATGGATTTAACCGAACGAGCTGCGGCTTTAATTTTGGCAGGAGTCGGTACAGGGAAGACATTGATGCAGGCGCTCGTCCCATACATAATAGCTCCCTGGATGCGGGGAAGACAGGCGATTTTCTTGAGCGATAACTGCACATTGCGTAATAGATTTGTCAAGGATTTTCCCTGCGATCGCCAACATCGACCGATTTACGAGCGGTGGCTGCTGTATAGTTTGAAAGTTTTGCCTTCTGGTGTTGTGCCACCCCGAATAGTAGAGCTAGATGCCAGCAATTTCAACAGCTACGCCTACACCTTACATCAAGCAGATATACTCGTAGGCAATCGCCAGTTTTTGGTAAATCTAGTGCAACGGGGCGATCTCGAACCAGAATCAGTTGGTGTGATTATCTGCGATGAGGCGCACTTTTCTGCCGCTGCTAGCTATCGCACTATTTTCAGCTATTTCAAGCATTCTCTGATTACTTATTTTACGGGTTCCAAATTTCGTTCGGACAGTCAACCCTTACCCTATATACGTTATGAAGAAGTAGAAGATGCGGACGAGTTTGGCAAAAAGGCGATTAGATACGCTCCGGTGGCAGATTATGAATTCACAATTCAGGATGCGTGGAAGCTAAATCCTTCTCCCATCAAAAAACTGATGTACAAAGAGGCTACTAGCACTGCGTTCTTGGTTGAAGAGGACGGTCAGGAGATCGAGTACGATCCAGAAGAATTTCTTCTCAAAGCACAAAGCGATCGCGCCTGGTTTCGCCAAATTCTCTTAGCTGATTCCTTTTGCTTGCCTGTGCTAGAGATGGCAGTCCAAATTCTACTCTCCAAGCGCTCTACTACAGGACAACCCCATGCCATGCTAGTGCGGGCGCTGAACATTTCTCACACTCACCGCGTTGCAAAGCTTTTAGAAGAAAATTTCCCCGCCCTTGAGGGGAAAGTGGTTGTCATTCACTCAGAACATGAGCAATACGATCTGGCGGGTCGTGCTAGCGTACTGTTAGAAAAATTCTACGCTGATGAAAAATACGTCATAGTTCATTGCGGAATGCTGGGCGTAGGTTTCGATCACAAATTTATCTCAGTTTCCTGTTGCTTATGCGTTCTCAAATCAATGTCTCCGGCAGAGCAAGAATGGGGGCGGGCGTTGCGGAAAGTGTCAGGAGCGCCAGCATCTGCTTTTCCAGAAGTGACTCATCCTAACTGGGCTGTGGTTGTCACCCATTCAGCACTGGGTTTGCGAGAGTTATTCGAGCAGTTTCAGCATGGTATGGCATCTGATGCGATCAAAGATGCCCCAAAAGACAAACCAACTAGGCCCAGACTTATAGCCGCTTACGAAGCAGGCGAAACTGTGCTGAAATTATCCAACACTAGCACGCTCAAACCAGGAGATCTATTAGAGCTGCGCGTGCCTGTGGTAGAACAAGATGCACTTGTGCCAAAATTTTCTTTAATCGAAGAACTCGAACGGACTGAGAGTTTATCAGCCGCAAATGCCGAGCGTGCACTATCCCAAATGTCTTCAAACGGTAGCAGCAACTTGGAAGCAAACGCGACTCAATTGGAGATTGGCTTGCCACTAGAGCGCGATCGGCAACCTTCTGTATTGCCTTGGCAGAAGGAAGTCGATGCAATAGCTGAGAAATTAAACCAAATCAGAAGCCAGAGAACTTACCAAGTACAAGTAGAAGCAGTGCTAGACGGTAGGCAAGTACAAATCACCCCCGCTTGGTCTGATATTCCTTCGGGTGTAGAAATTACGAAATCCCGAGCTAATTTTGAACTCCCCACAGCAACGTTTTTGCATCATGTCGGCTTAGATTGGCAGATCTTGGTTGAAGGGGAATTGATCTCCTTCAGCAATTACAAGAAAAAAACAGTATTGCAACAGCGCGGCATGGACTTAGATGCCGAGGGAGAAATTGTCCTTGGTGGTGTGCGGCTGAAAGATACACTGCCAGCAGCCGCCTACGATATCTTTCTCAAAGGATTGGAGGCAGAGTTAGCAACAGCAGAGGTAGAAGTTCCCCAGAGCGATCGCGTCGTGCGGCTCGATCGGGCTAAGCTAGAAATGCAAGCGCGGTATGGCTCGCAGGTACGGAGCTTGGTGAACGAGCTATTCATGCAACGGGGGCTAATCAAGGATGGCGCTCACGGCTGCTCATTAGTGGATCGTCCCGTGCAACTATTAGCAGCAGCGATCGCTCGCGTGCGAGAAAAAGGACACGAACCCAATTTCGCGAACAATTCCACTCTGCTACATTCGGCAGCATTTGGATATATCAAGGAGCAAACAGGTTGTGGTTGGTCGGAGCATCAAGGTGAAGAAGAATACCGTAAAGCAGTAAAATTAGCACGTCGCTTCGTATTGCAGTTGAGAGAGCAGCTCCAGTGGCGCTCTTGGCGCTAGAATATACTTGATTTCTACTTTTAATTAGTGAGCGGGCTTCCCCAAATCACTTTAAAGGGTTTGAAAAAGACGAGATTAACGATTTCGGGAACATCAACGCCAGTGTCGAACACGCTGACAAAAGACTCCTGCTTACAGTATTCCCAGATACTTATACATTTTAATACGTTTGAATTCTCGAATATTGCTCTAGGGAAGTAGTTGAAACCCCATTCCTACATGGGTGAAGTGAGCATCTTCAGTGAGGATTGCTATAATACCTAATTCTCGCATGACAACCATTGAGGTTAAATCGGTAAAGGAAATCAGTGGCTTGTCGAGAAATTTGGAACGAAGTTCCTCTGCCTGGGTAAAGCGTTCTTCGGTAATGCGGATAAGGTGAAAGTTGTTGGCTGAAAATGCTGACAACAGCCCTTTCATGGATTTTTCTGCACGAGGGGCAGGGAGCCGCCGGAAGAAGAAAGTAAACGTTTCATCTAGAACGTAATCTGTAGTATAAATTTGTCCGCCTTGGGCGATCGCTTGCTGATAAGCTTGAGTAGCTTGCTGGTGGTATCGTTCTCCTTTATCATGTAGAGCCAGCCAGCCCCAAGTGTCAATGAAAAGTTTATCTGTCATAGAGTTCGTCATCTAAGTTGGCAGCAAGGCAACCGCAATCTACTGCACCGATGAATTCTGAAAGTGGATCGACGGAGTGATCGGTTTGCGCCTGTAAAGTTGATTCCTGGGCATGAGAAAGGTGTTGAACGTACCGTAACACCTCGATAAGCTGTTGCTCTGGCAGTTGCTCGATCGCTTTGAGGAGAGCTTGTTTAGTAGTCATCGCAGTTGCTCAAATTTGCTCTTTATTATATTCTGCCTGGATTTAACCCCACATTCCGCTGGTTAATTCTCCAGTTTTGGTATTTTCCAGAAGCCTAGTTAAACAGAGCTTTCAGCCAGAGACCGAACCTAATGCATCTGTGCCGGAATAAAATACCGCCTACAGGCAATACCTGAGTTCCTTCCGGTAACCCTTGTTTTTTTTGTTGACGGGATAACTAATGCAGTTTAAATTTGTCTGTACAACGAGGAGCAGTTTAAATTTGTTTGTATGACGAGGAGGAGTATTCTTGTGCAACCGAGTACGAAATTTATTACTCTGACCTCTTATAAAGGTGGTGTGGGAAAAACGACTAGTGCTGTCTGTCTGAGTTGCTTGTTTTCTAACTACGGTCAAGTTATGCTGATTGACTCCGATCCAAATCGTTCGGCAACAGCTTGGGCAAGTTCGGGAAACCTACCGTTTAAGGTGGCAACCGAGAACACGGCAACGAGGCTGATGGCAAAGACTCACTTTGATTTCGTTGTGATTGATACTCCTGCCCGACCTGCTGAAGCTGAAATGCAGGAGTTAGTTGAAGGATGCGATTTACTATTACTCCCTACAACGCCTGACTCGCTCGCCATGAAAGCAATGATGCTTACCAGCCAAAGCTTACCTAAAGGAACAAATTACCATATCCTCCTAACGATGGTTCCGCCGCCACCACAGAGAGATGGAGAAGATGCGCTAAAGGTGCTGCAAGAAAAAGATTTTCCGGTTATAAAACAAGGCATTAGATTGCTGAAAGTCTATAAAGATGCAGCAGCACTAGGGCTACCTATTAGTAGTATTAAAGGAGGTAAAAAAGCATGGCAGGATTGGATAGAGCTGGCAAAACTCAGTCCGATATCCGAGTTGATAAATTCCGAGATATCCTAAACTTCGTTCCCGAGAATTTAGAAGAAAATGCGGCAAATGGTGAGCGAGATGAAATAAATTTAGACGGTAAACATCAAATTGGGTTGACCGAGATTTATTTACCTCAACAGCAACCACGTCGTTATTTCGATCCTCAAGCTTTAAAAGAGTTAATTGCTTCAGTTAAACAGCATGGTATTCTTCAACCTTTACTCGTGCGCTCTCTCCCTTCAGGGAAGTATGAATTAATTGCAGGAGAACGGCGTTACCGTGCTGCGAAAGAAGCCGGTTTAGTCAAAGTTCCTATCATCGTCCGAGAGCTAAGTGATGAAACTGCTTTGCAGTTAGCTCTAATAGAGAACTTGCAGCGGGAAGATCTCAACCCTGTAGAAGAGACTGAGGGAATCTTGCAACTACTAGCACTCAAGTTAAAAATAAGTTTAAACCAGGTAGCTTCGCTACTATATCGAATGCACAATGAAGCCAAAGGAAAAGTTACCCCTAACGTTATGGGTAGTGTGTCGAATCAGATCGTCCGGGAGACGTTTGAAGCTATCGGGTTGATGGATTGGGAATCTTTTGTAACTAATCGCTTGCCTTTACTGAATCTCCCCAACGATACTCTAGAGGCTTTACGCCAAGGAAGGATTGCCTATACAAAAGCTCAGGCAATTGCTAGAGTCAAGGACGAAGCTCAGCGACAAGCTTTGTTAGAAACAGCGATCGCAGAAGATTTGTCTTTGAGTCAAATTAGAGAACGGATAAGCAGTATTACGATCGAGCAAGCAAATTCAATTAGTAACGAGACTTCATCATTGAAAAGTCGTATGGATGCAGCTTACCGTCTTGTGAAGAAGTCAAAAATTTGGGCAGATCCCAGGAAGCAAAAACGGCTGGAGAAGCTTCTATCAGAATTAGAAGCATTAGCCTCTAAATAACTATTTCTTTCGTTACTATAGCACTTACATAGCAACAAGATTTTCCTATCCCATGCCATCGAAAACGATTTCTGTTCGAGAGTACACGGTACGCGCTCACGAGCGCACAATTCACACCCGCCTGTTTAAATTTATCTGTCAACAGTGCACTCAGCCAACAGAAAGGGAGACATATGGAGCTAGACCGCTATACTGCGAGAGTTGCCGTCCACCAGGCTTGCGAGCGCTCGAAGATCCAAAGTCTAAAAAGAAGAAGCCTAGACCCGTACTGGTTAAACGAGCAAATCACAAAGCGAGGGCGTAACGGCGCTTGGTAGAGGGCAATGGAAGATGTTGCGAAAGTCGAATGTTGAGCGAGGAAGGAGAAGTATTTGGAGAGCAACAAACTTACAAAACAGCAATAGATACGCAAAGGGGGGGAGAGAATGGGTAGCAGGGTTGCTCATGCGCTCGCGGCTAAGCTTTTGGTCAAAAAGTCCGAGAGCATTTCCGCTCTGCAAGCAACCCGCACAAGCAACCCATCATAGCGAGGAGTAGCGCTCCAAAGAACGAGTGCGTACAATCCCTACCGCGCCTGCTATCTTAGGTAGAGCAGATTCCCTCATCCCTGACGACTCTATGATGGAAAAATACCGCAAACTAATCAAACGCCAACGTTTTGAAAAGACCGAAGAAAGCACTGATTCTAGAGCGAGAATACCTTCTCTAGACCAGGCTGCACAACCGATAAAGTCTCCAGATGCACCTGTTGAGGAGCAAGCGATCGATGAGATAGTGGAAGTGCCAAGCTCGCCAGCGCGCTGGGAATCTTTAGGTGTATATCCGTCGAATTCATCCACATATTCTCAGTGGCAGCAAGAGTTGAGGGAAATTGAGCGGGAGCAGGCGAGTGATGTCTGGGAGTCTTGTCCCTATGACTAAAATGTAGTAGTTCTAGCCTTACGGGAGTTTTAGAGCGATTACACAAGCGAGAGAACAACTTGGTTTGAGATTGTCCCTGCTGGAAGAAAATTTCGGGATTGAGCCTTTGTGTGAAACCACTCCGAATCTCCGATTCATCCCGTTGATTTTGAAGAAGTAGTCCTGACCAAACTTTGCCTGTATTCAGCATTCTCAATCCTTAAACATTTATGTTTAGTCTGATTGTGAGACAGCGATCGCACGTAAAGAAACCCAGATCCCAGTAGGGCTGTAAAAATCTTCCCGTTGTTCTAACTCAAAATCTCCCGACAGAACAGCTAGCCAAGTTGTGACTAATAGCATTTTCCGATCTGACTCTAGAGTGGTTGAAGAATGTATTTGTTCTACCAGCTCGACCAATGGTAAGCACCTAGTTGACGTACTCGTAAAACAATCGGCGATCGCGCCTATCCAAGTCGAAACGTCTTCGCCATGGGCAACCTCAAGCGCTTTTTGTTTCTTTTCTTCATCCGACTGCGGTGAGGAGACGGCAATTTCAGAGTTATGTTCCAATTGTTGCACCATTTCCAGCACGGCAGATTTATCGACTGGAGCGACGATAGAAGATTCCACCTTAAAGCTGGGTACGCTACGACGCTTGCGCTTTGGAGCGGGTGCGATCAAATCGCTCAAATCCACTGCCATTGACTGCCGCACTAAATCTGAAAAAAAACCATGAGATACAACTGGGTCACGGTAGGAATACTCCCAGTTTTCGATCGACACCTCAGCGCGTAATGCAAGTAGTTGTGCTACTTGAAGCATTGTCTCCCCAGCGACTTGCAATTGTAGAGACTTGGGCAGTTGGCCGATTATCGAGTCAACCCACTCTAACAATGCTCTTAAATCGAGAGTTTCAGGGGTGAGCCTTGCAGCTTGTAGTTGACACATAAGAAGATTCAGTTGCTCGGTCGCCATCATCTGCTGGGGGAGAATTGGTAAGGGTTAAGGTGAGCGGCATGGTAGGAGCAGGGACGCACGGGGCATTGAGCAATTGAGTGCTGCTCCTCACGGGCAAAGCGTTCAAATCCCGTTCGCCTCCCATGACCGTATTTCAAGTAAAGCGCCTCCAGCAACTGAAGAGCATACTCTTTGACTAAGCGAGGCGGATATCCAAAAGTATGTTCTGGTCGAGTCATCGCTTTGGGAGCATTCCCCAGCCAGAGTTCGGCACAAATAGCATGAATGACGACTTGATCGTTCGGCTGACGGGGTTTGTCCAGGTAGGTATGCAGCACCACATAAGGAATTTCTGGAACGGATACTACCACTTCGTCAATCATCGGACGGCGTTGAATCGGTCGCTGCCTGCCCTTACGGTAATACGAGCGCTTACTATGGCAAGAATCTCCAACCCAACAACCATCGCCACCACAAGCAGCATCGTGAAGTTTTCGAGCTTCTGCTGGTGTGAGTAAGCTACACGCCCAACACTTTTCATTTAACGGTCTAGACATTGAAGAACAATAATGTGGACAACGCTTAGCTTTGGTTTTCTGCGGCAATAACTTTCGCCAGCAAGTCTGGTGCAATCCGAAACCCCGCAGTTGCTACCAGAGCATCGATCGCTTCCGACAGAGAGTGTAATTCGCCTTTATGTTTCGCCCGCAGTAGAATCCCCAAAACTCCAGTTACCCTTAACCCAAGGGACTTGGCAACCTTGCGCCCATCTCGTTCATCCAGTAATGTCCAATCTGCTTGCATTTCCATTGCTAGAGCAATCGCCTCCGCTTCACCTTTATCTAGAGTTTGTTGCAACAATTTAATGCTGGAGAGTGAGTTGACCGCTCGTACCTGAATCCATCCTGCCTTTAGTGCTGCTTGAATCTCCTTCGAGCCTGGTCTGTCCTCTTGCACTTTTAATTCTGACAACACCGCAGGTGGAATCTGCACCGTTTCAAACTGCTGATACATCAGCTCAAGCTGTCCCACAATTGCCAAGTTGAGAATTGGCGACGTATTACTCACCACTGGCATAATTCAGGTCATCCTCTAACTCCTGATTCGTATAGTGTCGTAGGACTCCCCGTTGTCCTAACAACTGTCCAAATTCATAATTATCCATTTGGGCTAGCTCTCTAGCTTTACCCAAAGATAGCAACTCTTGAGCGTAAAGAGCGATCGCTAACTCCTGTAGTAAAGCTTTCTCAATCCGAGTTTCTGGCAGTCGGATAGCAGATAGTACCTCGTCAGGAATAGACAGTTGCAGACTCATGGGATGAAGCACGATTTTGGATTTTCTCTAGCTTATCACCTCTGTGGTCTGCTAATATTCTGAGAATAATTACAGAAAGATAAGTGAAGTTATCTTTACCTAGTATGAGCGATCTGTCCGACTCCAACCCGATTCTGCCTATCGTTATCGTTCCGCTTGACGGCGGGCGACAGCAGGAGCAGTTGCGCCAAGAGCAGAAAGACACTCTTGCAGACTTACGCCATTGGCAGATAGAAGAATTCTTGCGGCAGACGGGGAAGGCGGAGAATACGCAGCGCTCTTATCGGCAGCAACTGAAAAAATTTGCCTGCTGGTGCAACAAGTCTTGGCTGGACGTAACAGCTAGCGATCTTGGCAAGTACCGCACCCAACTGAAGCAACAGGGGCTAAAGCCTACCACTATCAACCACGCGCTCGACACTTTGCGCTCGTTTTACCAGTGGCTGCGGCGCAGTAACGGTTATCCAGTCAACCAACCTCTCCC